>CAKSWM010000035.1 GCA_934511545.1 uncultured Oscillospiraceae bacterium
GTGCGGCCGTTTTATGAGTTTCTGCTGGAGGCTGATCTCCGTGCGAGGCCGCCTGTCATATGAGCGGGCCGGTGTTTTACTGCGCGCCGCTTGAGGGGCTGACGAGCTTTGTGTTCCGCCGCGTTCACGCGCGTCTGTACCCGGGCGTGACCAAGTATTTTTCGCCGTTTCTCTCGCCCGCGGGGAGGGCGGTGTTCTCAAAGCGCGAGAAGCGCGAAGCCGCGCCGGAGAACAACGCCGGGCTGACGCTTGTGCCGCAGCTTCTGGCGCGCGATCCCGAGGCGTTTATCTGCGGCGCGCGTGAGCTTATGTCGCTCGGCTATGACGAGGTCAACCTGAACCTCGGCTGCCCGTCCGGGACCGTCGTCTCCAAGGGCAAAGGCTCCGGATTCCTGCAATATCCCGACGAGCTGGACGCTTTTCTCGAGCGCGTGTATTCGGCGGTGGACTGCCGCGTTTCGATCAAAACGCGCCTCGGCCTGACGGACCCGGAGGAGTTTTTCCGCCTTCTTGAGATATACAACAGATATCCCGTACATGAGCTTATAATCCATCCGCGCGTGCGCACGGACTATTACAGGGAGCCTGTGCGCGAGGAGTTTTATGCCTGGGCGTTTGAGCATTCGCACGCGCCGGTCTGCCTTAACGGAGATATGTGGAACGTAAGCGGTATCGAAAGACGGAAAAGCGCCTTTCCGGAGGCGAAGGCGATCATGCTTGGCCGCGGGCTCTGCGCGGATCCCGCGCTGGTCCAGAAGGAGCTGGGAACGTACAGCCCGGACCGCGAGCGTCTGCTGGAGTTCCACGACGAGATATTCCACGGCTATACGGAGGCATTCGGCTCCCCCCGCAGCGCGATGGCACGTATGAAGGAGCTGTGGTCTTACCTCATTCATCTGTTTGAGGACGGCGAAAAATACGCAAAAAGGATCAAAAAATCGACGGAGCCCGCCGAGTATGAGGTCCTTGCGCGCGACGCCATTCTCAGGCTCGCCATGGTGGACGAGGTCGAAGCCCGGCTGTGAGGTGATACGGATGGAGTACAGGCTTATAAGGTCGAAGCGAAAGACCATATCGCTGGAGGTGACGCGCGGCGGCGAGATCGTCGTCCGTGCGCCAAACCGCTGTTCCCGCGCGGCGGCGGACAGCTTTGTCGCCGCGCACGAACGCTGGCTGAAAAACGCGCTCGAGCGGGTGCGGGCGCGGGAGCTTGCCCATCCGGAACCGGACGAGGCCGGCCGCGAGGCTCTGATCGCCCGCGCAAGGGAGGTCATTCCGAAGCGCACGGCATATTTCTCCGCGGTCATGGGGCTTTACCCTGCGGGCGTTAGGATAACGGACGCAAAAACACGCTTCGGCAGCTGCTCGGCCAAAAACAGCCTTTGCTTTTCCTGGCGGCTGATGCAGTACCCCGACGAATGTGTGGACTATGTCATCGTGCATGAGCTCGCGCACATCGTGCACAAGAACCACGGGCCGGAGTTTTATGCGCTCATCGGCTCGGTGCTCCCCGATTATAAGGAACGGATAAAAAAACTGAAAGGATGAAAGAAATATGGAGATGCAGCCTCTCCCTGAGCTCAGACCGGGAAAATACCGCCATTTCAAGGGCAATGAATACGAGCTTCTGTATGTTGCCAGGCACTCGGAAACGCTTGAACCGATGGTCGTCTACCGCGCGCTTTACGGCGAGCGCGGCATCTGGGTGCGCCCCGCGTCGATGTGGACCGAGACTGTCGAGCGGGACGGAAAGACCTGCGTGAGATTTGAATATACAGGCTGATTCCCGAGGGATAAAAAATTGCCTCCTGTTTTTACGACGGGAGGCAATTTTCGCGTCTGTTTACGCGAGCATATCGCGGTTTTTGACGAAGTATTCAACGCCGGAATAGAGCGTGGTGGCGACGATCACGCCGACGCAGAACCAGCGCAGAACATCCGGAATAGGCAGGAGCATGAGCATGATGCAGATCATCGTCGAGAAGGTCTTGACCTTGCCTGACCATCCGGCGGCTATAACGCGGCCCTTTTCCGAGGCTATCATGCGCAGACCGGAAACGGCAAATTCGCGCAGAAGCACAACAAGCAGCGCCCAGCCGGGCATCCGGCCGGTTTCGACGAACCAGCACATCGCGGCGCAGACGAGCATTTTGTCCGCGAGGGGATCCATGAACTTGCCGAGGTCCGTTACCTGGTTATAGTGCCGCGCGATATAGCCGTCCACGAAGTCGGTCGCAGACGCGAGCGCGAATATCGCAAGGGCTATGTAGTTCGCGGCGGGAATGTTCAGATACAGCACCACAAGGAATGCCGGTATCATAATGACTCTGAGTATCGTAAGCTTGTTTGCAGTAGTCATGGAAGTCACCTCAATCTCCGACGATCTCGCCGAGGAGGTCGCCGTCCATAATATCCGTTATCTGAACAAGAACAAATTCTCCGGGAACGGCGCGGCCTGTGAAAAAGACCTTGCCGTCAACATCGGGGGAGTCGGCCCAGCTGCGTCCGTAATAGAGCTCCGCAAAGCGGTCATAGCCCTCGCAGAGGATGCGGAGCGTTCTTCCCAGCTGGCGCTCGTTGAACTCGTCCATGACCCCGGCCTGGATGTCCATGATGAATTCGGCGCGGCGCGCGGCCTCTTCCGCGCCGCAGCGGTCGTCCATCGCCGCTGCGGGCGTGCCCTCCTCCGGCGAGAACGGGAAAACGCCGGCGCGCTCGAGCTTTGCCTCCCGCAGGAAATCGCAGAGCTCCTCAAACTCCGTATCCGTTTCGCCGGGCAGGCCGGCAATAAGGCTGGTGCGGATGACGAGTTCCGGTATGCGTCTGCGCAGAACGGAGAAAAGCTCGCGTATCTCGTCGCCGGTGCCGCGGCGGTTCATGCGGCGGAGAATGGCGTTGTTTATGTGCTGTATCGGAATGTCGAGATATTTGACGACCTTGGGCTCGGAGGCAATCACGTCTATGAGCTCGTCGGTGAACTGGTCGGGGTAAAGGTAGTGCAGGCGGATCCATTCAATGCCGTCTATCGCGCACAGCTCGCGGATAAGTTCTGCCAGCGAACGTTTCGGTTCGAGATCCTGACCGTACCGCGTTATATCCTGCGCGATGACGATGAGTTCCTTGACTCCGCTCTCTGCAAGTCCGCGTGCCTCCTCGAGGATGCTGTCCATGCCGCGCGAGCGGTATCTCCCGCGGATAGAGGGAATGACGCAGAAGGCGCACCAGTTGTCACAGCCCTCGGCAATGCGCAGATAGGCCCAGCCCGGTCCGGTGGTCACGATGCGTCCCAGCTCCTCGATCGGGCCGTTTTTGTCGCCGAAGAGGGAAACGGGCCCGGAGCTCATAACGCTTTCGACGATCTGTGCTATCTCGCCGTAGTTTGACACTCCGACTATCGCGTCGATCTCCGGCATTTCGTCGGAGACCTCCTCCCGGTAGCGCTCGGAGAGACAGCCGGTGACGATGATGCGCTTGATGCGGCCCTCCTTTTTGAGCTGGGCCATCTCGAGAATGTTGTCGATGGCCTCGCTCTTGGCGCTTTCGATGAACCCGCAGGTGTTGATTATGACCGCGTCGGCGTTATCGACGTCCGCGACGATCGTGTGGCCCGCCTCGCGAAGCTGCCAGAGCATCTGCTCGCTGTTGACGAGGTTCTTGGCGCAGCCGAGGGAGATCATGGCAATTTTATATGGCATGTGACTTCAGTCCTTGTTTCTTATTCTTGTTGGAGCCCGGCGCGCAGGCGCTCGACGGCAGAGCTGATCTCGCTCCAGCCGAAGCCGCGGCGCAGAAGCGCGTCCGTCGCCCGTTTGAGCGCCGCGCGGTCGTCTATGTCTCCGCGCAGCTTGGCGCGCAGGAGACGGTCGAGCGTTTCGTCGGTCTCCGGCAGCTCGAGCAGCGCGGCATCCCACAGCTCTCGCGGGATCCTGCGTTTGAAAAGCTCGTTTTTCACGCGGGAGCGTCCAAAGCCTTTCGCTGCAAAGTGCCGCACGACGAGCGAAGCATATCTCGCGTCGTCGATTATGTGCAGCTGGCAGAACCTGTCGGCGACGGCCTGTGCGTCCTCCGGCGGCTCGCCTTTTTCAATCAGCTTTTCTATCAGCTCGTCGCGCCCGTAATCGCGCCTGTCAAGCATGCGCAGGGCGCGTTTTTTTGTGTCCTCGATGGGCATGGGACTTCTCAGCCCTCAAAATCGTCGGCGGAGACGTCGATGGCGCGGCCCGCGGCCTGCGCGGCCTTTTTCGCCTGCGGCGAGAGAAGCTTGACGTAATTTGCGCGCACCTTGGCCTCGATGTCGTCCATGACCTCGGGGTTCTGGAGCAGGTATGCCTTCACATTGTCACGTCCCTGAAGACGCGCGTCGCCGACGGTGAACCACGCGCCGCTCTTTTCGATGATATCCAGCTTGACCGCAAGGTCGATTATCTCGCCGACCTTGGAGATGCCCTCGCCGTAGATGATGTCGAACTCCGCCTCCTTGAACGGGGGGGCGACCTTGTTTTTGATGACCTTGGCGCGGGTGCGGTTGCCGATCATCTCGCTGCCGTTTTTGAGCGTCTCGATGCGGCGCATATCGATGCGGACGGAGGCAAAGTATTTCAGCGCGCGTCCGCCGGGGGTGGTCTCCGGATTGCCGTACATGACGCCGATCTTTTCGCGCAGCTGGTTGATGAAGATGACGATGCAGCCGGTCTTGGAAACGACGCCGGCAAGCTTTCTCAGAGCCTGACTCATAAGCCGGGCGACGACGCCGACGCTGGAATCGCCCATCTCGCCCTCAAGCTCGCTGCGGGGCAGCAGAGCCGCGACGGAGTCGATGACGACAACGTCCAGAGCGCCGGAACGCACAAGCTGTTCGGTTATTTCGAGAGCCTGCTCGCCGGTGTCCGGCTGGGAGATGAGAAGGTTGTCGATGTCAACGCCGAGCGCGCGAGCATAAGCCGGCTCGAGCGCGTGTTCAACGTCGATATAGGCGGCCTCGCCGCCGTTTTTCTGGGCGGAGGCGACGATGTGCAGCGCGAGGGTGGTCTTGCCGCAGGACTCGGGGCCGTATATCTCGACGATACGGCCGCGCGGAACGCCGCCGATGCCAAGGGCAAAGTCGAGGGAGAGAGAACCTGTCGAAATGGCCTCGACATTGACGGGGATATCGTCGCCAAGGCGCATGATAGCGCCCTTGCCGTATGCCTTTTCTATCTGGCTGATGGCTGTTTCAAGAGCTTTTTTCTTGTCGTCGGCCTGACCGACGGTGCTTATGGGTGTCTTTTTCTTCTCGGCCATAATTTATCTCCTCTGTCTAATTATACTCCTGATGGATCATACTCTTCCGAAAACAACGCGCTCGATGCCGGCGGTGTCCTTTTCACAGCCGACGTCCTTGAACGAGGCAAGGCGCAGCAGCTTCTGCACCTCGCCGGACTGTGTTTCGCCGACCTCGAAAACGATGTGGCCGCCGTCGCGTATAACGGCTTTCCAGCGGCGGATTATTTCGCGGTAGAAGAAAAGTCCGTCCTCTCCGCCGTCGAGCGCCTTGTGCGGCTCGTAATCGCGGACGGAGGCGTCGAGCGTATCGATCTCCGCCGTGGCGATATAGGGCGGATTGCAGACTATCATGTCGAAGCTCCCGATAAGAAGCGGGGGCGCTGCTGCGGCGTCCGCGTCAATGGAGGTGACGCGGGGGCTGAGATTGTTGAGCAGGACGTTCCTGCGGCAGATGCTGACGCATCTGGGATCGACGTCCGCCGCGACGACACGGCTTGCGGGCAGCGCGTTTGCGATCGCGCAGGCGATGCAGCCGCTGCCCGTGCACAGGTCGAGCACGCGGGCGTCCAGCTTGCCGCGGGCGCGCAGGATCTTCAGCGCGGTGTCAACGAGGACCTCGGTGTCCATGCGCGGGATGAGCGTACTGCGGTCCACGACGAGCGGGAGCCCGTAAAACTCCCAGCTTCCGGTGACGTAGGCTATCGGCTCGCCGTTCAGGCGGCGCTCTATGAGTTCGCGCACCTTTTCCCCCATCGCGGAGGAGGGATAAAGGTTCATATCCGCGGTCAGCCTTTCCATTGTTTTCCCGGCTGCATGCGCCACGAGCAGCCTTGCCTCGAGGTTGTAGGCCTCGATCCCGGCCTCCTTGAGCGTCCGGCGTGTCTCTATATAATAATCGCCGTAAGTTTTCATCTTTTTTCTTTTTCTCCCCCGTAATCCATTTTTACCATGCGTCGGAACCCTTTTCCTCGGGGATCACGGCCTCGAGGGAGGATATTGCACATTCTATCATGCTGTCGTCCGGCTCACAGGTCGTCAGATGCTGAAGCTGCTTTCCCGGCCATGCAAGGGCGAAGGTGAGAAAATTGTCGTGGCGTCCGACCCAGCGGTTGAGCTCGTAGGCAAGGCCGACGAGCACGGGCAGCAGCAGCAGACGAAGGCCCATGCGGACGAAGGTGTTGTCGGCCTGGATAAGGAAGCCGAGGAACACGCCCATGATAACGACGACCAGCAAAAAGCTGGTTCCGCAGCGGGGGTGGAAGCGGCTCTGTATGCGGACATTTTCAACTGTCAGCGGCAGGCCCTTTTCGTAGCAGAATATGGTTTTGTGTTCCGCGCCGTGGTATGAGAACATGCGCTTTACATCCTTCACGCGTGTGCAGAGCCAGAGGTACAGGAAGAATATGAAGAGCTTGACGATGCCCTCGAGCAGACTGCGCAGGGTGATATGCCCCTCTATTCCCGGTATCAGACCGACAAGCAGCGTCGGCAGCAGCACGAAGAGGCCGACGGCCAGCGCTATGCCGAGGAAGGCGGCGAAGCCGACAATAATGCTCTGCGCCTTGTCCCAGCCGAATTTTGATTCGATCCATTTGTCGAACTTTGAGGGCTCCTCCTGCTCGTCCTCGGGCAGAAAGCTGGCGGAATAGGTTATCGCCTTCATGCCCCTGGCCATGGAGTCGATGAAGTTTACGATGCCGCGGATGAAGGGCCAGCCGAGGACCGGGTATTTGTCCTTGATAAAGGTCAGCTCCTCGACGCTGAACTCAAGCTCCCCGTCGGGCTTGCGGATGGTGACGGCCTGTTTTTTCGGGCCGCGCATGAGAATGCCCTCGATGAGCGCCTGTCCGCCGATGGAGGTGCGAAAATCTTTTGGTTTTTTTGCCATTAAGTGGGGTCTCCTTTGCTTGGGCGGCAGCGCACGATACGGCAGTGCCGCCGCATTTATATTCAGATGATGTATTCCTGCTCCTGGATTATGGGCAGATAGACGGTCACGATGCAGCCGCCGGACGCCGCGTTGGCGATCTCCAGCCGTCCCTTGTGGCGGGAGACGATCTCGTCGCAGACGGAGAGACCGATGCCGCTGCCGCGCTCTTTGGAAGAGCCCTTGTAAAACTTCTTCTTGACGTGCTGAAGCTCGTTTTCGGGAATGCCCGGCCCGTAGTCGCGGGTCTTTATGGCGATGAATTCGCCCTCGAGCGTCATTGCAACGACGATTTTGTGCCCGTTTTTGCCGTATTTTGCAGCGTTGTCGAGGATGTTCAGAAAGACCTGTTTGAGCCGCTCGGGATCGCCCATTATCATCGGGAGATCCTGTGCAGGCGGGATATAGCGGAGCTCGATGTGCTCCTGACGCAGCAGCTCGCGGTATGTATAGATCGAATCCTCGAGCTCCGCGGCGATGTCGATCGGACGGACGTTCAGAACGAAGCGGCCGTCCTGTATGCGTGTGAACTCGAGCAGCTCGACGACCATTTTGGTCAGCCGTTCGGCCTCCTTGGAGATGATCTCAACTCCGCGGCGGGAGTCGCCCTGTATCGCCTCGTCATACAGCAGCGTTTCGCTCCAGCCGGTTATGGCCGTCAGCGGCGTTCTCAGCTCGTGGGAAACGGAGGAAATGAACTCCGTCTGCATTTTTTCGGACTGGCTTATCTTGAGCGACATCTCGTTTATCGCGTCGGTCAGATCGCCGATCTCGTCGTTGTGCTTTTTCTCGACCTGTATGCCGTAGCTGCCCTCGGCTATGCGCCGCGCAACGCCCGTCAGCTCGAGTATCGGCTCGGTTATTGAACGGATGAAGCAGAAGTTGAAGAATATTACTATCAGACCGACGAGAAGCCCGGCCCCGGCCGCGGTCAGGACGATGCGCGCGCTCTGGCGGTCCACCTGGCGCAGGCTCGTTACATAGCGCATTACGCCGATCACGTTGTCGTCGGAGAACATCGGCGCGGAAACGGCCATGACGTGCTCGCCCGTTGACGGCAGACGCCCGACCCAGTATGAGATATTGCCCGTCTCGAGCGCGCCGGTTATGTCCGGAGTTCCCGGAGAGTCCCCGGCGGTCATGCCGTAGCTGGAGGTCTCGACACGCCCGCGGGTGTTGACGAACTGAAGCTCGATGCAGTCCTTATCCTCGAAGGATTCGGCATAGGAATAGGCGCTCCGTCGGTATTCGGCATAGGTGCGTGAGACATATGACGAAAAGAAATCCGAGGCTGTGCGCGCCTTGGACTCCAGTCCCGTGCGCATTCCGGAATAGTAGTGGCTGCATATGGCAAGGGAAAACGCGCCCACCGCGATTATGATGAGCAGAAACACGGACAATGAGCCGGAAAGCATCCAACGGCCCTTGATGCCGTCAAGCTTTTGGCGCGTTATGGGTTTTGATTTGCTCAAAGCGGCGCTCCTTTCGGGGGATCATGCTGCCGGACCGGGGGCTCAGAAGCCCCATTTGTAGCCGTATCCCCAGACGGTGGTGATGTATGTGGGAATGGTCGGATCGTCCTCGATCTTGATGCGCAGGCGGCGGATGTTGACGTCAACTATCTTCAGCTCGCCGAAATAGTCGCGCCCCCAGACGGCGTTGAGGATGTCCTCGCGGGACAGCGCCTTGCCGGGATTGTCCATGAAAAGCTTCATGATCGAGTATTCGATCTGCGTCAGCTTTATGCGCTCGCCGTTTTTCTCCAGCGTACGGTTGCGGGTATTGAGCCGGAAGGGGCCGTGGCGGAGCTCGCCGGAATCGGTCTCGTCCGTGTCGCCGCCGGTGCGGCGGTAGAGCGCGTCGATGCGCGCGGTCAGCTCGGCGGGCGAGAACGGCTTTGTCACATAATCGTCCGCGCCGGTCATGAGTCCCGTGACCTTGTCCATCTCCTGGCTCTTGGCCGTGAGCATGATAATGCCGATCTTCGAGTCGCTGGCGCGTATGCGGCGGCAGACCTCGAAGCCGTCGATGTCCGGCAGCATGACGTCAAGCAGCGCGACGCGTATGTCCGGATGTCTGTGCAGCTGCTCAAAGGCCTGCTCGCCGGTCTCCGCCTCGATGGGCTCGTAGCCGGAGCGCTTCAGGTTTATGACAACAAAGCTGCGTATGCTGGATTCGTCCTCAAGGACCAGAACTTTTTTCATTCTCTATCTCTCCTTTACAGCGCTCCCGAGTTCCACTCGGTAAGAATAACGTCAAAGCCGTCTGAAATGTCCTCCCGGCTGTAAGGTGCGTTATCGTGGAGCTGGGCGGCATAGATCGCTCCGGATACCTCGGACAGGATGAACCGTTTGGGAAGCCTTGCGCGGTCGCTGCGGTTATCGCCCGTTAGTGTATATATTGTAACGACGTCTGCCGTTTCGCCGGTATCCGGATCCCTGTGCGAGAGAACAACGGCGTGTTCGCCGAAGGCGTCGTCCTCCCTGCGGACGATCAGATTTTCGCGCATGGCGTCCGGAAGGACGAGAAACCAGCCGTCCGAATAGCAGTGGTAGGTGGAAAACACGAGCTCCCGCCCACCGATACTGTCAAATGCGTACCAGTCAAAAACATAATAGGTCGGCGCTTCCCCGCTGTAT
>CAKSWM010000036.1 GCA_934511545.1 uncultured Oscillospiraceae bacterium
GCCAGCGTAAACACTCTTCCGCCGTCGGTCAGGTCCAGCTCTTCCCCGCCGGACGTGACGGACATTATCCTATCCCCAGCCGGCGCCGAAGCATCGCACACCATCGTGAAGCCCGAAATTTGCAGGAAGCGCGCGGAGTGCGATTCCTCGCACAGCACCGCCTCGGTCTCCATGTCCAGCACGATCCCGGACACTGCTTCCTCCAGTATGGCCTTCAGCTCCGGTGCGGTGACCTCCGCGGTAACGATGCTCATGTCTCTCGTCAGCGAGCCGTTCACTTCGGACAGATCCACTCTTCCGTGCGTCAGCCGCTTTTCGCCGAATACTCCTGCGCTGACAACCGCAAGATCCGTTCCGGCTGCTTTCCGCACGGCATCGGCATAAATATCGCCGGGCAGCGTCTCTTCAAGTCCGCAGCCGCTGTTATCCAGTTCCGCGTCGTTGATCGCAATAAAGCATACCGTTTCTTCGCTTTCCGCATATGCCGCGCCGCTGAGCATGACGCTCAGGATAAGTAAAAGTGAGAGCAGGGGTGCGGATGAAAGGACAATACTCCGCACCCCCGCGTGAGAAGAAGACTTTTTGATCAAAGGCCGTTTATCTCCCTTGTAAAGTGGCAGGCAACATAGTGTTCGGGCAGAACCTCGTCCACTGCCGGTGACTGCTTTGTGCATATATCCTTTGCATACGGGCAGCGGTTTGCAAAACGGCAGCCCGGCTTCGGGTCGATCGGCGAGGACAGTTCCCCCTGCAGCACGATCTTCTTGCGCTCGGCATCAATGCTCGGGATCGGTATCGCCGACAGCAGCCCCTTCGTATACGGGTGCAGCGGATGCTCAAACAGATCCTCCGCCGGACTCTTTTCCACCATGCTTCCAACATACATCGCCATTATCTCGTCCGAGATGTGCTTCACGACCGAAAGATCGTGCGTGACGAATATGTAAGTCAGTTCCTTGCTCTCCTGCAGATCCTGCAGAAGGTTGAGTATCTGTGCCTGTATCGAAACATCCAGCGCCGATACCGGTTCGTCGCAGACGATGAACTCGGGGTCCAGCGCCAGGGCGCGCGCGATGCCTATACGCTGCCGGCGTCCGCCGTCCAGCTCATGTGGATAGGAATAGGTAAGACGGCGGGCCAGACCGACGGTATCCATCAGCTCCCATACTCTTTTACTCAGTTCCGTCCTTGACCTGCACAGTCCGTTCGCCTTCATCGGGTCCGCTATCAGGTCATAGACCGTCATGCGGGGATTAAGCGAGGAGAACGGGTCCTGGAATATTATCTGCATCTTCCGCCGCAGTTCATTGCGGCGCGCGCTCTTGACATGGGTGATATCCTCTCCGTCGTAGATCACCTGTCCGTCCGTCGCTTCCAGCAGACCCAGTATCGTGCGTCCCAGCGTGGACTTCCCGCATCCGGATTCTCCGACCACGCCCAGCACTTTGCCCCTGTCGAGCTCAAAGTTTATATCATCCACCGCGTGCAGCTGTCCGCCGGGTGTCTTGAAATATTTTTTGAGGTGTTTTACCTCCAGCAGCTTCTCACTCATTATTACCGGCACCTCCCTCATATTGCAGGCAGCGCACCAGATGTCCCGGCTCTATTTCGACCATCTCCGGGTGTTTCTCGCTGCATTCAACCGTTGCGAACGGACAGCGCGGGCTGAAATAGCAGCCCGCCGGCAGATCCGTCGGATCCGGCATGAGACCTTCTATCGGGCTCAGGCGCTTTACCTTCTTCTCCAGGCTCGGTATCGCGTTGAACAGTCCGATCGTATATGGATGCCTGACGTTCCTGAATATATGCGCCAGACTGCCTGACTCCACTATCTCTCCGGCATACATGATCGCTACCTTGTCGCAGGTCTCCGCCACTATGCCGAGATCGTGCGTTATGAGCAGCATAGAGGTCCCGAGGCCGCTCTTCAGCTTGCGTATCATCTCCAGTATCTGCGCCTGTATCGTAACATCCAGCGCAGTCGTCGGCTCGTCCGCCAGCAGAAGCTTCGGCGAACAGGCCAGCGCCATCGCTATGATGACGCGCTGCTTCATGCCGCCCGAAAACTGGTGCGGGTACTCTTCGCCGCGCGCGGCAGGGATACCGACCATTTCCAGCATCTCCCCTGCCTTCTTCAGCGACTCCGCCTTCGTGCAGTGATCGTGCAGCTTTATGACCTCCGCTATCTGCTCGTTGACCTTTATGACCGGGTTGAGCGCCGTCATCGGGTCCTGGAAGATCATCGATATCTGCTTGCCGCGGACCTTGCGTATCCGCTCGTCGTCCATATCCAGAATGCTCTCGCCGTTATACAGTATCTCTCCGGAGGCATACTCTCCGGGAGGGACCGATATAAGCTTGAGTATCCCCAGCGCGGTGGTCGTTTTTCCCGCGCCGGTCTCGCCCACCAGACCGAGCGTCTCCCCCTCACCTATATCCAGGCTGACGCCGTTGACTGCCCTGACAACGCCCTCGGAGGTGTTGAACCTTATGGTCAGATCTTTTATTTCAAGTAGCTTACTCATATTCTGCACCTCACTGCTTCTGCTTCGGGTCGAGCGCGTCTCTAAGGCCGTCGCCGAACAGGTTGAAGCCCAGCATCGCCAGTAGTATGGCAAGTCCGGGGAAGGTAATAAGCGGATAGAAATCGCGGATATAGGGTCTGCCGGCGTTGAGCATAGCGCCCCATTCGGCTGCGGGCGGCTGGACTCCCAGACCGATGAAGCTTAGGCCGGAGATCGCCATGATATTGCCGCCGAGACGCAGGGTCGTGTCAACTATGACGGGAGCAAGGCAGTTCGGGATGACATGATGAAATATTATCCGCCTGTCCTTGCAGCCATAGGCCGTTGCGGCCTCTACAAATTCCTGACCGCGTATCGAAAGCACGCTTGCGCGCAGCATTCGTGCGCAAGGCGCGATGCCGCCGACCGAGACGGCTATCGCCGTCTGCCAGGTTCCGGTGCCCAGGGCGGCGGATATGACGACCGCGAGCAGGGTCATCGGGATCGCGTTAAAGACGTCCATCAGACGCATGAGCAAAGTATCTACCTTGCCGCTGTAATAACCGGAGACAGAGCCGATCACCGAGCCGATCACGACCGATATGGCGCAGCCCAGAAGCGAAACGAGCAGGCTCGTCCTTCCGCCGTAAAGCATTCGCGTCAGAATGTCGCGACCGAAGTTATCCGTGCCCAGCCAGTGTTCCGCGCTCGGGAACTGAAGGCGGTTTGCCAGATCCTGCGCCGCAAACTCATAGGGTGCTATAAAATTTGCAAATATGGCTATGAAAATAAACAGAACAACGATGCAAAGTCCGATAAGCGAAATCCTGCGCTTTACGAACCGTTTCGATATCTCGACAAACTGGCTGCGTTTTTTTATTGTTTCATCGGCTTTTGCTTCGGTTTTTGCTTTCTTTGCAGACTTCGCTGTTATTTTGAACGGCATTACCCGGCGCCCCCTTCAGTGCTTTTTTTCTTCCTGGCCCATCTCACTACGCTTCCCTTTGCAAACTCTGCCTTGATGCGCGGATCGACTGTCGCGTAGACAAGATCGACGATCAGCATTATGCCCATAGTGAATGCGCTGATGATTATGGTTATGCCGAGTATCATTGAATAGTCTCTGTTATTGATGGCGGCAACGAGGCGGGCGCCCATACCCTGGATATTGAAGATGCTCTCAATAATGACCGAACCGCCGATTATCATGGAAAACTGCGCTCCGACAACGGTTATGACCGGTATGAGCGCATTTTTCAGGGCGTGATGGAGGATAACGGTCCTCTCCTTGAGTCCCTTGGATCTTGCCGTGCGTACATAATCTGCGCGAATGACCTCCAACATACTGGACCGGGTCATTCTGGACGTTACCGCGATCGGCGAAAGGCCGTTGCAGACGACCGGAAGGATATAATGCTTCCAGCCTGAAAGGCCCGACGCCGGCAGCCACCCCAGTTTCTGAGAAAACAGGATGATAAACATCAGGGCTATCCAGAATCCGGGCATGGATGCAACAAAAATCGACAGTGTCGTTATTGTATAGTCCAGAGCGGAGTTTTGCTTTATTGCACATATAATACCGCATGGTATGGCTATGATGCATGTGAGCAGGCAGGACAGCAGGCCAAGCTTTATGCTGACCCATACACGGCCGGAAAGCTCCGCGGTCACCGGGCGTTTGGTCTGATAGGAAACCCCGAGGTTTCCATGCAGCAGGTTGCTGAAATAGTTTCCCAGCTGCTCCAGATAACCGCCGCTGAGCCCCAGCTGCGCTTCCATCTTGTCATACTCTTCCTGTGTATAGTCGCTTCCGAGCGCTACCGCAACGGGGTCGCCCGGCATGAAATAGCTTATGGAGAACACGATCAGGATAACGCCTATCATAACAGGTATCATCCACAGTAATCTTTTTATTGTGTAAGCGAACATTTTGTCACTCCTGTTTGATCGATGGGATGCTCATTACTTCTCCCGGTTGATTCTTTCCCTGTACTTCCCGACGGTTTTGTAAAACGGCGGGAAGTACGCTTTTGTTGGAGAGGACTCCAACAGATAATACAAACACATTTCGCCGCTTTGAGCTTCTGCGGTCAGCATCCGGAAACTATCGTCTTTTCTTCGCAGTATCCGATGCCGCCCGTGAGTCCGCTCATATACAGCTCCATAAAGTCGTCTTTCGGCCGCGGATGATGCATACAGCTTTCAACGGCCTGAATACTGTCAAAGCGCTGTTCCATGAAGCCCCACCAGTCAGGAGCCCCCCACGGCGTTTCCGCAGCGCGCGCTATCTTGTAAAGGCTGCATCCGGGGCTTGTTGTGCGCCAGTTTTCAGCATGTATTCCGTTAAAATCATCCTCGTTTATGTCGATCAGGGCGTTTTTAAGAAGCCCGTAAGAAAACTCACCCTCCCTGACTGCCGCCAGAACGGAGCGGGAATCATCGATCTGTTCTCCGTCAACGCATACCGCGGTCCTTACAGGGATCGGTCCTCTGAACAGCGTTCCCGGCGGCAGATCAAAGCCGTCTGTAAGCGTAAGCACAACGTCGCCGCTGTATTTTCCGGGCACCGGCTCCATCACCCTGCCGTCAACGGTAAGCGTAAGCAGCTTTCCGTTGACCGGTCTGATGCGGGCGCCTTCTTTTATATCCAGAGAGCCGCAGCTGACGCTTTCAGCAAGTTCCCACAGGCTATCGACTGTCTTTTCGCCAATATGCACCATAATCTTATCTCCGTCTTTCCAAAATCCTACTTTTTTGCTGAATTACACGCATAAAATAACATACGCCCTGTCGAATGTCAATAGCATTCTAGTATTATTTCTAGAATTCATTCTAGTATCTTGACAATTTTTCTTTTCTGGATATAATTAATGTCATGTATAATTATTAAACAGAAAGCCAGGAGGCAATATGAAGGTAAAAAAGCTCACGCCGCGTCAGGAAGAGTCTCTGCGCAAGAGAAACCTTATTTATGAAGAGGGAGTCCGGCTTTTCAGAGAATACGGCTTTGAAAACACCACCATTCAGGATATATGCAGAGCGACCGGCACTTCTGTCGGCTCCATCTACCATTTTTTTGGCAGCGGCAAGGACGATATTTTGCGTATGCTGGCAAAATCCGATATATCGGATTGCAGCTATCTGGTCGAAGCCACACCCGAAAACATAAACGATCCCCTTTCGGCGATTTTTAACTTTTTTATCGCGATAGCCAACGGTTTTGACCGTCTTGGAGTAAGTCTGGCAAAGCCGCTTCGTGAATTGCCGCCTAATGAATTAACTGGAAACCGCGATGATTCGCTCAGCGCGCTTATCGAAGCCGCTCAAAAGGCTGGAACCTTTGACGACAGCATTTCTCTCAAGGATGCCTCCGACTATTTTTTCCTCGCGTGCGAGGGCATGATAAGCACATGGATACGCAGGGGCGGGGAAGAAACGCTCGTAGACTATACAAAGCGGTTTATGCCCCGTCTGCTTGAGACGTTCCGCAGGACTCCCGGGCATCAGTCCGAAACTCATGACACGGAGAACACATGATCTTCAATAGACCGGCTTTCAATGCAGCCAGTCACGGTCAACAAATAGAAAACGCCCCCTGATATGGAAACTTGATCCATATCAGGGGGCGTTTTCTGTTATTTGTCTCGCCGCCTCTTCCGCGGCTTTCAGTCTGTCAATATTCGGCGGTTCCCTCGAATACCTGTGTCGCTCCGCCGGTCATGGTGATACCCTCGTCGGTGTAATTTATGACAAGGTCTCCTCCCCGGAGCCTGACGGTTATGTCCTCGCCTTTCCGGCAGAAGCCGCTTTCCACAGCTGCGACGACCGCCGCACAGGCGCCCGTACCGCAGCCCATCGTCTCGCCGTTTCCGCGCTCCCAGACGCGCATTTTGATCGTACATTCGTTCACGACCCGGATAAACTCCGTGTTCACACGCTCGGGAAACAGCTCGTCATATTCAAATTTCGGCCCCAGTTCGCCAACATCCACCTCATCGACCCTGTCCACAAACACAACACAATGCGGATTGCCTATAGACACGCAGGTTATATCATACTCGCCGTCCGCAGCGTTGACCCGGCGCGAGATAACGCTTTCCCCGTCCAGCTTTACCGGGATCAGCTTCGGGTCAAGCACCGCCTTTCCCATGTCAACGGTGACGGAGCTGACCTTTCCGTTTCTGGTCGACAGGTGCACTGTCTTGACGCCGCTTGCCGTCTCGATCGAAAATTCGTCCTTTGTGCAGATGCCGCGATCATACAGATACTTACTGACGCAGCGCAGCGCGTTGCCGGCAAGCTTTCCCTCGCTGCCGTCCTTGTTGAAGATGCGCATTCCGGCGTCCGCCGCATCGCTCTTTTCAATGAGCACAATGCCGTCGCCGCCGACGCCGTAGTGGCGGTCGCAGAGGTGCACGCACAGTGATTCCGGACTTGTTATGGCCCCGTCAAAATTTTCGATGTATATATAGTCGTTTCCAAGGTCCTGCATCTTTGTGAAGCGTATAGTCTGCTTCTCTGTGCGCAAGTGCGCGATGTCAACAAGCTCGGTGTTCTGCTGCGTATAGCGGCAGGCAAGGATGTCGGCCATAGCATTGGCCGTGTCGAGCGAAGTCAGGCACGGTATGGACAGCTGAAGTGCCCGGCGGTTGAGCTTTATGAAATCGCGTATATACTCCGGCTCGGTCGATCCGGTCAGGATGATATAGTCTATCTCACCGCTCTCCAGAAGCTCAAAGACGCGGCTGTCCTGTCCAAGCTTGCCGACGATCTCGACGTCCGTTCCGAGTCTTGCTATCTCGCGCGCTGTTCCGTCCGTCGCATAGAGCTTATACCCCATATCATCCAGCTTTCTGGCGATATTCACGATCTCGGGCTGGTCCCGGCGGTTGACGCTTATGAGTATGCCGCCCTGACGTTCCTGCTGCGTTCTGCCCTTGAGCTTATAGCCGCCCGACACGAGGCCCTTGAAAAGTGCCTCATCCAGCGTTCTGCCGACACCGAGCACCTCGCCCGTCGATTTCATCTCCGGTGAGAGTGCGGAGTTTGCGTCGGAGAGCTTCTCAAACGAAAAGACCGGGACCTTCACGGCGACATACGGACTCTGGCGGTAAAGCCCCGTGCCGTATCCCATATCCCTGAGCTTTCCGCCGACCATAAGGGCCGACGCGATATCGACCATCGGAACGCCCGTTACCTTGCTGATATACGGCACCGTGCGCGATGCGCGGGGATTGACCTCGATGACATAGAGTTCGCCGTTGTATATCAGATACTGTATGTTGACAAGCCCTCTTGTCTTGAGCGAAAGGGCAAGCTTTTCACTGCACTCAACGATGATATCGAGCATCTTGTCGCTGAGATTGAACGGCGGGTAAACAGCTATGGAGTCGCCGCTGTGAACGCCAGCGCGTTCGATATGCTGCATAACGCCGGGGATAAGCGCGTCCTCGCCGTCGGAGATAACATCGACCTCCAGTTCCGTACCCATCAGGTACTGATCGACAAGAACGGGGTTTTCAACGCCGCCGGAAAGGATGATGGACATATAAAGCTCCACATCCTCGTCATTGTGTGCAATGACCATGTTCTGTCCGCCGATCACATATGACGGGCGCAGCAGCACGGGATAGCCGAGCTCGTTTGCGGCCTTCAGCGCCTCATCCAGACCGGTAACGCCCATACCCCTCGGTCGCTTGATGTTAAAGCGCTCCAGAAGCTCGTCAAAGCGTTCCCTGTCCTCCGCCATGTCGATGCTCTCTGCGGAGGTGCCGAGTATGCGTATGCCATGTGTGTCAAGATACTGTGTCAGCTTTATTGCGGTCTGTCCGCCGAAGGCGACGACAACGCCTATCGGCTTTTCGACCTCGACGATATTCATTATATCCTCGTCGCACAGCGGCTCGAAATACAGCCGGTCCGCCGTATCATAGTCCGTGGAAACAGTCTCCGGATTGTTGTTCACGATAACAACGTCATACCCCAGCTTTTTGAGCGACCAGACACAGTGGACGGAACTGTAATCGAATTCTATGCCCTGTCCGATACGTATCGGGCCGGAGCCCAGCACCATGATGACCGGTCTGCCGGAGCGCGTGAAGGCCCGCGACTCACACACCGTGTCAAAGGACGAATAGAAATACGGCGTCTCGGCGTCGAACTCTGCGCCGCAGGTATCGACCATTTTGTACACGGAGCTTCTGTGCGGCAGCGTCTGCGCCCCCGTCAGAGCCAGAAGGCTTCTGTCAAGATAGCCGAGCTTCTTTCCGCGAAGATAATCCTCTTCGGAGAGGCTGCCGCTGTTTTCGATCTCATTTTCAAAATCAGCAAGCTTTTTGAGTTTATATGTAAACCATTTGTCGATTTTTGTTATTGACTGTATCTCTTCCGGAGATATTCCTGCTTTCAGCGCTTCAAAAACCGTAAACAGCCTGTGGTCGTCCATATTGCGCAGACGGTCGCGCACCGGTTCGTCGGTGTCCGGTCTGCGGTTGAGCGTATCCATGCCGATCTCAGCTCCGCGGACGGCCTTCATTATGGCCATCTCAAAGCTGGGGGCTATCGACATGACTTCGCCCGTCGCTTTCATTTGGGTACCAAGCTTGCGCGAAGCGTCATGGAACTTGTCAAACGGCCACTTCGGAAATTTGACGACCACATAGTCCAGCGCCGGTTCAAAGCAGGCGCAGGTCTTTCCGGTTATGTCGTTCCTGATCTCGTCAAGGGTATATCCGAGAGCTATTCTTGTTGCTGCCTTCGCTATCGGATAGCCCGTCGCCTTGCTCGCCAGGGCCGAGGAACGCGAAACGCGCGGATTGACCTCGATAACGGAATACTCAAAGCTGTTGGGATCGAGCGCAAACTGACAGTTGCAGCCGCCGACGACCCCGAGCGCGGTTATGATATCCAGCGAAGCCGTGCGCAGCATCTGATACTCCCTGTCCGAAAGCGTCAGCGCCGGGGCGGCGACGATGCTGTCACCGGTGTGCACACCGACCGGATCAAAGTTCTCCATAGAGCAGACGGCGATGACGTTTCCGGCGCTGTCGCGCATCGTCTCAAACTCTATCTCCTTCCAGCCGTATATATATCGCTCGACAAGCACCTGAGTTATCGGGGACAGCTCAAGGCCGACAGACGCTATCGTTTGCAGCTCGTCCGCCGTATATGCAACGCCCCCGCCGGCTCCGCCGAGAGTGAAGGCGGGCCGCACGATGACGGGG
>CAKSWM010000037.1 GCA_934511545.1 uncultured Oscillospiraceae bacterium
ATCTGCGGCAGCACCCTGGCTCTGATGGACGCCGGCGTTCCCATCAAGGCTCCCGTCGCGGGCATCTCCTGCGGCCTGATCCAGGACGACGAGGGCGGCTTCACCACCTTCATCGACATCCAGGGCGTTGAGGACTTCCATGGCGAAATGGACTTTAAGGTCGCCGGCACCAAGGACGGCATCACCGCGATCCAGATGGACCTCAAGAACGACGGTCTGTCCCACGAGATCATCAAGAACGCGCTCGAGATCACCCGCGAGGCGCGCATCCAGATCCTCGACGAGATCATGCTGCCCTGCATCTCCGAGCCGCGCAAGGAGCTTGCGAAGACCGCGCCCAAGATGATCTCCATGAAGATCAACCCCGACAAGATCCGCGAGGTCATCGGCTCCGGCGGCAAGGTCATCCAGAAGATCACCGCGGACACCGGCTGCAAGATCGACATAGATGACGATGGCTCCGTTTTCATCTCCAGCGAGGACATCGAGAACTGCCGCGCCGCGCAGAAGACAATCGAGAACATCGTTTTCGTGCCCGAGGTCGGCCAGCTCTATTACGGCAAGGTCGTCCGCATCATCCCGATCGGCGCTTTTGTCGAGCTCGTTCCCGGCAAGGACGGCATGGTCCACATCAAGGACCTTGAGTTCAAGCGTACCGAGAAGGTCGAGGACGTTCTCAACATCGGCGACATGACCTGGGTCAAGGTCACCGGCATCGACGAGCGCGGCAGAGTCAACCTCTCCCGCAAGGACGCCATCCGCGAGCGTGAGCAGATGGGTCTCAAGGACTGAGCAGAATAACACATTGGCGCAGCCGCTTTGGCTGCGCCAATTTTTTTCTCTTCCTGACGAAAGGCACACCGGCCGGTGTTAAGAAAACCGGCCGGTGTGTTTTTATTGCTTTTGCGTTGTATCAGCTGTTATAAAGCTCGCCGAACTTTATCAGGTGCTCATAGCGGTCCCTGGAAGCCTGTTCGGCCTCTGCAAAGAGTTCCTTTGCCCTCTCGGGGAAGGAGAGCGTCAGCGCGGAGTAGCGCGCCTCGTTCATGATAAAGTCCTGATAGCTTGCGGACGGGGCCTTGCTGTCCATGGTGAAGGGGGCCTTGCCCTCGGCCTTCGCCGCGGGGTTGTAGCGGAAGAGGTTCCAGTAGCCGCAGTCAACGGCGCGCTTCATCTCGCTCTGGCAGTTGGTCATGCCGCCCTTGATGGAGTGCATCTCGCAGGGGGCGTAGCCGATGATGAGCGAGGGACCGGGATAGTTGACGGCCTCGTTGATCGCACGGAGGGTCTGGGCGGGGTTCGCGCCCATGGCGACCTGTGCGACATAGACATAGCCATAGCTCATCGCGATCTCGGACAGGCTCTTCTTGTTGACGGCCTTTCCGGCTGCCGCGAACTGGGCGACGGCGCCGATCGGCGTGGCCTTGGAGGCCTGACCGCCGGTGTTGGAATACACCTCGGTGTCGAAGACAAAGACGTTGACGTCATTTCCGGAGGCAAGAACATGGTCAAGGCCGCCGAAGCCGATGTCATAGGCCCAGCCGTCGCCGCCGAAGATCCAGACGGCCTTCTTTGCAAGCATATCCTTGCCCTCAACGACCGCGCGGGCAACGCCGCAGGCCTCGCAGGGGCACTTTTTGCCGTTTGCAAGCCAGGCTTCCTCGAACGGGGAGCCGGTGTAATCGCGCTGGGTCACGGGCAGGCACAGCTCATAGAGCTTCTCGCCCGCGATGCGGGAGCCCTCGACCTCGTCGAACTTGTCGAGCCATTCCTTCGCGGCGGCGACGATGTCCTCGTCGGCGTACTCGATGGAGAGCAGGCTCTCGACCTTGGCCTTGAGATTGGCGCGGCGGGTCTGGACGGCGACGGCGATGCCGAGGCCGTGTTCGGCGTTATCCTCGAACAGAGAGTTTGCCCAGGCGGGACCCTTTCCGGCCTTGTTGACGGTATACGGGCTGGTCGCGGCCGGTCCGCCCCAGATGGAGGAGCAGCCGGTGGCGTTGGAGATATACATGCGCTCGCCGCAGACCTGGGTCACAAGGCGGGCATAGCTGGTCTCGGCGCAGCCGGCGCAGGAGCCGGAGAACTCGAGCAGGGGCTGCTTGAACTGGCTGCCCTTGACGGTCGTGACGTCCTGAAGCTCGGGCTTGTCGGAGACCTTGGAGACAAGGTAGTTGAACACGGGCTGCTGGCCTTCCTCTTCGGCCAGCGGCTTCATCTCGACGGCCTTGGTCGGGCAGACACCGATGCAGACCGCGCAGCCCATGCAGTCGAGCGGGGAAACGCCCATGGCGTAGAGATATTCGCCCTTGCCCTTGCCGGCCTTGAAGGGAGCGGCCTTGGTGCCTTCGGGCGCGGCCTTGAGCTCTTCCTCGGTCAGCGCGAACGGACGTATCGTCGCGTGCGGGCAGACATATGCGCACTGGGAGCACTGGATGCACTTGTCGGGATCCCAGCTGGGAACGGTGACGGCGATGCCGCGCTTTTCGTATGCCGCGGCGCCGAGCGGGAAGGTGCCGTCCTCATAGCCCTTGAATACGGAGACGGGCAGACTGTCGCCATCCATGCGGTTGACGGTCTCGGTTATGGTCTTGACGACCTTGACGGTCTCGGGACGGCCCTCGAGCACGGTGTTGTCCGGCTCATCCTCGGCGTCGGCCCAGTCTGCGGGCACGTCGAACTTGACAAAGGCCGTTGCGCCGGCGTCAATCGCCCTGTGGTTCATCTCAACGACGTCCTTGCCCTTCTTGAGATAGGACTTGGTCGCGGCGTCCTTCATGTGGCCGATGGCCTCCTCCAGAGGCATGACGTTTGCCAGCGCGAAGAAGGCGCTCTGAAGGATCGTGTTGTTGCGCTTGCCCATGCCGAGCTCTATGGCAAGGTCAATGGCGTTTATGGTATAGACCTGAATGTTGTTGCGGGCGATATAGCGCTTGCTCTCGGCGGGCATGTTCCTGTCGAGTTCCTCGGGGGTCCACTGGCAGTTGATGAGGAAAACTCCGCCGGGCTTTATGTCGCGGGCCATCTTGTAGCCCTTGATGATATACGAGGGGTTGTGGCAGGCGACGAAGTCCGCCTTGTTGATATAGTAAGGGGACTTGATCGGCTTGTCGCCGAAGCGCAGGTGGCTGATGGTGACGCCGCCGGTCTTTTTGGAGTCATACTGGAAGTATGCCTGGACATACTTATCGGTGTGGTCGCCGATGATCTTGATGGAGTTCTTGTTCGCGCCGACGGTGCCGTCGCCGCCGAGACCCCAGAACTTGCACTCGATGGTGCCCTCCGCCGCGGTGTTGGGCGAGGGGACCTCGGGCAGGGAGAGGTTGGTGACGTCGTCAACGATGCCGATGGTGAACTGGCGGCGGGGCTTTTCAAGCTCAAGCTCCTTGTAGACGGCGAAAACGCTGCTGGGCGGAGTGTCCTTGGAGCCGAGACCGTAGCGGCCGCCGGTGACGGTGATGTCGTTTCTTCCGGCGTTGGCAAGAGCTGTGACAACATCCTGATAGAGGGGCTCGCCCTGTGCGCCGGGCTCCTTGGTGCGGTCGAGCACGGCAAGCTTTTTGCAGCTCTCGGGTATCGCGGCAAGGAAGCGGTCAACTGCGAACGGACGGTACAGGCGGACCTTGATAAGGCCGACCTTCTGGCCATTGGCGTTGAGGTAGTCGATGACCTCCTCGGTGACGTCGCAGATGGAGCCCATCGCAACGATGACGCGGTCGGCGTCGGGAGCGCCGTAGTAGTTGAAAAGCTTATAGTCGGTGCCGAGCTTGGCGTTTATTTTCTCCATATAGCCCTCGACCACGCCGGGAATGGCGTTGTAGGCGCTGTTGGAGGCCTCGCGGTGCTGGAAGAAGATGTCCCCGTTCTCGTGGGAGCCGCGCATTACGGGGTTCTCGGGGTTCAGCGCGCGTCTGCGGAAAGCTTCGACCGCGTCCATGTCGCACATTTCCTTGAGATCCTCGTAGTCCCAGACCGCGATCTTCTGTATCTCATGAGAGGTACGGAACCCGTCGAAGAAGTTGATGAAGGGTATCCGGCCCGATATCGCAGAAAGGTGCGCAACGGGAGACAGATCCATGATCTCCTGCGGGTTGGACTCCGCAAGCATGGCGAATCCGGTCTGGCGGCAGGCCATAACATCGGAGTGGTCGCCAAAGATGGACAGCGACTGGGTAGCAACTGCACGGGCAGAGACGTGGAAGACAGCAGGCAGCATCTCTGCCGCGATCTTGAACATGTTGGGAACCATGAGCAGAAGTCCCTGAGACGCGGTATAGGTCGTCGTCAGAGCGCCTGCGGCGAGAGAGCCGTGCACAGTGCCGGCGGCGCCCGCCTCAGACTGCATCTCCACAACCTTAACGGTGGTTCCGAATATGTTTTCCTGTCCTGCGGCGGCCCATTGGTCGACGGAGTCGGCCATGGGGCTGGAGGGCGTTATGGGGTAGATACCCGCTACCTCCGTGAATGCGTATGAGACGTGGGCGGCGGCAGTGTTGCCGTCCATGCTTTTCAGCTTTCTGGCCATTGTTCTTTATCTCCTTTTCAAAGAAATTCAATAGACATAATTATTTTAACATCATTATCGGTCTAAGTAAATCTAAAAAAGCCGACGAAAATTACATTCACTGTTTCCGATAAAATAACATGACCGCACGGGGCTTTTTTTGTGAATGTCACACGTTAAAGCGATATATCAAATGTTACAGACGTGTCGCTTCTTACGGCAGATTTTCCGCATATACAGTATATTTTTTGCCTGTTTTTTCTATTCACGCCCGCTTCAAAAAGCGCCGCGTTTCCCCCGCAGAGCATAAAAATTTGCCGCGTTCGCGCAGAGCAAAAAACGAATAATCGCCGCATTCGCGGGCAAGCTATATCCGGACGGAAATCGAACGCCTGCCGGTCCTGTTTCTGTCCGGATATTGCAAAGGAGCGATTTTCGATGATAATAGACAGAATAGCCCTCATCCTCGCCATAATCGGCGGACTCAACTGGGGGAGCATCGGCCTGTTCCGTTTTGACCTTGTAGCATATCTGTTCGGAGGTCAGACCGCGACCGTGAGCCGCATCGTCTATATCCTTGTCGCGCTGGCCGCGATATGGTGCATATCCCTGCTGTTCAGGCAGCGCGGCGAAGAGGCGGACGACGGAGTTTACGGCGGCGCCTGATGCGACCGCACAATGATCCGAGCCTGTGTGCCGAGAATGCACACAGGCCGTTTTTTTGTGCGCTTGCGGCTTACGCAACGCCTGACGCAATAATGTAAACCACGGACAGTCCTCAGCCTGTTGAAAGACGTTCCATACAATGCTATAATTATATTAGTTAGCAAACTAATTTTAGAAAAGGAGCGTCCGCCATGTCTGTTCAACTGTTGGTAATACTTATTTATTTTGTCCTGACGATTTTTATCGGCGTCATGTCGTCCCGCCGCGCGCGCTCCTCTTCCGGCTTCAACGGCGCGCAGCTGGGCCTTGCCAGCATCGTCTGTGCCTCCGCGGGCGAATGGCTCGGCGGCACCGCAACGACCGGCGTTTCGGAATACGGCTTTATCTACGGCCTGTCAGGCGCGTGGTATACGATCGCAAACGGTATCGGCGTCATGTTCCTTGCTCTGTGCTTTGCAAAGCTTTACCGCAGCCTTGGCTCCGTCACGGTGCCCGGCCTCGTCGAGCACTGGTTCGGCCGCCGCGCGCGGACCGTTTCCGCTATTCTGCTGGTCATCGTCATGCTGGCCGTCGGCCTGTCGCAGATGATCGCCGCAGGCAAGCTCGGCGAAAGCCTGCTCGGGCTGGATTATAACCTGACGGTCGTCATATTCGCGCTGATATTCATCGTCTATACCCTCGCCGGAGGCATGAACGCGGTCGCGGCAACGAACAAGATGCACCTGTTTGTCATGTACGGCGGCATTATTCTGGCGCTCGTGCTTTCAATATCGCGGCTGGGCGGCTGGAACACCTTCACGGCCAGCATCTCCGGTGTCGAAACGGATGGCAAAAGCTTTTTCAACATGTTCGCTATCGGACCTTCAAAGGTCAGCTCCTGGATAATCGCCTCGCTGCTCGGCGCGTGCACGGCCCAGGCGGGCATACAGCCGGTTCTGGCCGCAAAGGACGTACCAACAGCGAAAAAAGCCTGCATAATAACCGCTTTTGTCGCGGCGCCCTTCGGCCTGTTCACGGCGCTGCTGGGCATGACCGCGCGCGTCATGTCCGAAAACGGAACGCTGCTCTCCTCCGGCGGCGCGGTCGTAACGGACGCAAAGCTTGCTCTGCCCGCGCTGATGATGCACCTGCCGCCGCTTGCCGGCGGGCTTGTCCTCTCGTCCATACTCGCGGCGATTCTCTCAACGGTCTCGCCGATAATCCTCTCCTGCGGCACCATGCTTACAAACGACCTTTACCGCCGTATCGACCCGAATGCGGACGATGCGCGGCTGCTGCATGTGTCGCGCATCTCAACGGCGGCGGCCGGCGCCGTCTGCTGTCTGGCCTCGATGCTTCTGGTCGGCTCGGCGCGCGTTCTGGACCTTGTATACGCGGCCTATTCCCTGCGCGGCGCGCTTTTCGTCGTGATCCTCCTCGGCATCTACTGGCGCGGAGCCTCCGAAAGGGGAGCCTGCCTGAGCATGATAACGACCGGCGTCGTCGCCGTCGTCTGGCAGGGCTGCAAAATCGTCACCGGAGCATACCCCTTCGCCCCGTGGTTCACGGAGACCTACGCCGCGATACTCTTCGCGCTTGTATCCACCATCGTTTTCAGTCTCATCTTCCCGCGCGGCGCGCGCAGAGAAGGGAATTGATAACAGGCTCCCGGTTTCGTCTGTTTTTTTGACGGCGTCACTTTATACTGTTATTCAATAGAAGCCATCAAATCTTCTTATTGTATAATTGTATTGGAGTCTGACAGCGATGCCGACGGTACTGAAACGCACAAGAAAACCGAAGGCGGGCATAGTTTTCGTGCCCGTGGACGAGATAGCGCCGAACCCGGCCCAGCCGCGTAAAATTTTTTCCGACGGCGACCTGAAGGAGCTGTCGCAGAGCATCAGCCAGTACGGCGTGCTCAATCCGCTCACACTGCGCATGCGCGGAGGAAAATACGAGCTGATAGCGGGCGAACGGCGGCTACGCGCGGCGAAGCTCGCCGGGCTCTGCGAAGTGCCGTGCATCCTGCTGGACGTGAACATGGAGGAATCCAGCCTGATAGCGCTGGTCGAAAACCTCCAGCGGCGCAATCTCGACTTCATCGAGGAAGCCGAGGGCATGAGCCAGCTCATCCGCGTTTTCGGCATGAGCCAGGAGGAGTGCGCGCGCCGTCTGGGAAAGTCACAGTCTGCCGTCGCAAATAAGCTCCGTCTGCTGCGCCTGCCGGGCGACGTTCTTGAAACGCTGCGCGCGGAGGGCCTTTCGGAGCGTCACGGCCGCGCCCTGCTGCGCCTGCCGACGGCAATGGATCAGCGCGCGGCGCTGGATGTGATCGTCGAGCAGCACATGAATGTCGCCGCCGCCGAAAATTACATCGCCTCGCTGCTCGAGCCTCCGCCCCCGCCGCCGGAGACGCAGCGCAAAAAGGTTTTCGTTCTCAAGGACGTGCGCATTTTTCTGAACACTCTCGCGCACGGGCTGGACGTCATGAAGCAGGGCGGCATCAACGCGGATATCCGCCGCGAGGAGACCGACTCCGAGCTGGTGCTGACCATCAGCATCCCCAAAAAGAAAAGCGGCAAAAGCCCGCAGTAGTGCGGAAACATCCTCCGCCCCGGCCCGTGCCGCCCGATATTTGAACAACTCGTCAAATTCAGATAAAATCCCCACAACGCTAATAGATAGAGATAAAGGAACGATGATAATGACACGGGATCTGACCAAAGGGTCCGTTATGGGATCGATGATGCGCTTTGCCGTCCCTCTGATCGCCGGAAATCTGCTTCAGCAATGCTATAATATCGCGGACACATGGGTGGTCGGCAGATTCCTGGGCAGCGACGCGCTGGCGGCCGTCGGTTCGGCGTTTACGCTGATGAACTTCCTCACCTCCATCCTGCTGGGGCTCTGTATGGGCAGCGGCGCGCTGTTTTCTATCCGCTTCGGACAGCGGGACGAGCAGGGGCTCATCGAAGACGTGCACGCCTCCTTTGCGCTCATCGGTGCGCTCACGGTGGTTCTGAGCGTTCTCGCGTTCGTTTGTCTGGACAGCATCCGCGTCCTGATGCAGGTGCCGGAATCGGTCTGGGGGCTGATGCGGCAATATCTTGCCGTGATCTTCTGCGGCATCGCCGCAACATTCCTTTACAACTATTTCGCCTGCTTCCTGCGCGCCGTGGGCAACTCCCTTGTTCCTCTGATATTTCTGTCGGTGTCCACCGTTATGAATATCGCCCTCGACCTCTGGTTCGTGCTGGGGCTGGAGCGCGGCGCGGCGGGTGCGGCGGAGGCAACGGTCATCTCCCAGTATGCCTCGGGCATAGGCATCGTCATATACGCCCTTGCCCGGTGTCCGGAACTCAGTCTCCGCGGACGCCGGTTCACCGTCCGCCGGGCACGTGTCCGGGAGATCGCCGGGTTCTCAGTGCTGACCTGCGTTCAGCAGTCCGTTATGAACCTCGGCATACTCATGGTGCAGGGGCTCGTCAACAGCTTCGGTTCCGCGGTAATGGCCGCATTTGCCGCGGCCGTAAAGATCGACGCCTTTGCCTATATGCCCGTTCAGGACTTCGGTAACGCCTTTTCGACCTTTATCGCCCAGAATTACGGCGCAAAAAACACGGACCGCATCCGCCGCGGGCTGAAGGGCGCGATAATCTGCGCGATGGTTTTCTGCGTTATCATCTCCGCGGCGATATATATTTTTGCCTCTCCGCTTATGCGCATTTTTGTGGACGGGGCGGAGACGCAGATCATCCGCGAGGGCGTACGCTATCTGCGCATAGAGGGCGCATTCTATTGCGGCATCGGCTGTCTGTTTCTGCTGTACGGCCTGTACCGCGCGCTGGGCCGGCCGGGGATGAGCGTCGTTCTGACGGTGCTGTCGCTCGGCACCCGCGTGCTTCTCGCCTATGTGCTCTCGGCGGTGCCGGCGCTCGGCGTGACCGGCATCTGGTGGTCCATCCCTATAGGCTGGTTCCTGGCGGACAGCGTGGGCATAGCATATTACCTTCTGCGTAAAAAACATCTCTTTCCCCGGTAATGCAGCGGTAAAGGCCGGAAAAAGCACATACTGCGCCCCGGCAAAAGCGAAGCGCCGGGCGTAAAGTCAAAAAGAGAGGCTGCCTCCCCATTGTGGAGACAGCCTCTCTCACTATTATATCGCTTCCCTGAAAGAGCAGGGTTCTCGTATATCCCTGCTGCTTGAGACGGCAAGGCGAGCTGACGAATCACAGCTCACGGACGTCTTTGCAGTGAACAGAGCACTGACGCCGGTGACAGGAGATATGCCCCTGCCGCATCCGGAGAGCACGCCGCATTTCAGGTATCTGGACGACATTTACTATATCTGTGCGGCAGCGGCATACATTGCGCCGGCCGCTGCCGCCGGGCTGATCGCAGTTTTCATCAAAAACGCGCTGTCAGGCGTATCCGCCATGTCAGCCGGTATATCCAGAAAAAAACAAAAGCGAGGAGAAATTCTCCTCGCTTTCTTTGTGTCGGCGTCGACTTATTTTCCCGGTCCGTCTCCAGACAAGTATCGTCAGCACAGGTGAGCTTAACTTCCGTGT
>CAKSWM010000038.1 GCA_934511545.1 uncultured Oscillospiraceae bacterium
CGCTGGCCGTGATGATGGGGGTGTGGACATAGACGAAGCCGCGTTCCTGGAAGAACTGGTGGATGGCATATGCCGCGACGCTGCGGACGCGGAAAGTAGCGGAAAAGAGGTTCGTGCGCGGGCGCAGATGCTGTATCGTGCGCAGAAATTCGGTGCTGTGGCGCTTTTTCTGAAGCGGATACTCGGGCGCGGAGGTGCCCTCGAGCACGATGGAGGACGCTTTCAGCTCGAAAGGCTGCTTTGCGTCCGGCGTCAGCACCAGAGTGCCCGTGATGCGAAAGGCGGCGCCGACGTTCTGCCTTGCCGTCTCGTCGTAATTATCTATATTGCCTCGCTCAAAAACGATCTGGAGATTCTTGAAGCAGCTGCCG
The DNA here is from genome assembly GCA_934511545.1 of uncultured Oscillospiraceae bacterium. Lineage (GTDB taxonomy): Bacteria > Bacillota > Clostridia > Oscillospirales > Oscillospiraceae > CAKSXP01. Next base: position 372 of record CAKSWM010000038.1, read on the forward strand.
TCGTTGAGCTCGATAAATCCAAAGTTTTTCAGATCCCTGATCGTGCGGGCCCAGCCGCACACAAGGATCTCCTGCCCCGCCAGAGCGTCGGCGCCGGCATAGATACGCGCGATTTTTGTGCGTTCCATTGTCATCTGTTCCTTTCGTGCCGTATATGAAAATTAATTGAAAAAATAAACAGCCGTATTATAGTATTATACTCACAATACGGCTGCTTTTCAATATTTTTTTATATATTCCCGTCAGCCCGAAAATCTGATCGCGGTAAGGGTCGCATCGCGCCAGTTCAGCGAGCCCGAAAGCCGGCGCTCTATCTCCCAGGCGGCGCTGTTCAGGTCAAGCCCACAATCGTCGCGAAGCTCCGGGGCTTCCGCCGCCAGCTTTTTGATATATGGCAGACTCTCCGGGGAGAGGCTCTGTGTCAGATAGCCGACGTCGATCTCATCAAGCTCGCCGGAAAGATAGGCATTCACGTTGTGCTCCGCTATCCGTGCGTCGATGTTGATGTATGAGAACACGAGCCATCCCGCAAGGCCGGCAGTGAGGAACACAGGCCAGAATTTTGTCTGCGGCCGGAATATCTTGACCCCGGCGGCGATGAGCAGGACCGCGATGAACGCCATGCCCCAGAGCGTGAGCGCGCGCAGGATGCTCAGCCCATAGGCCGAGATATAAAGGCACATGCGGTACAGCGCGGAGGCGAGTATCACCGCCGTAAACGCCAGCAGCAGGGAGGACAGCGTGCGCAAGGCGGCCTTTCCTCCGCCCTCCGGTCTGACCGAGACTGAGGTCACGAGCACGGCCGCAAGGTTTATCACCGCGACCGCGACGAGCTGGAAAAATCCGGAGCGGGCATATTCGGCATATCCGCCGCTCATCGCCGCGGTCTGCCGTCCGCCGAAGAGAAAGGCAAACTGGATAGCGACAAACACGGCGTAAATAAGGTCGAGAAGAGTCAGCGCCGTTATGAACGGAGCTGCGGAGATATAGCCGCGCTCCTTCCGCACATTCTGCGCGGCGGGCGCGTCCTGCGTCAGAAAATACAGCGCGGAGAAGAGCATCAGCCCCAGGACCGCCGCCCTGACAGCCCGCCACAGGGACAGGGCCGACAAACCGTTCAGCCAGTCCGGAAGGCGGGAAAACAGGCTTCCGAAAACGACGTCTGCCGTCGAGAGCAGGTATATGACCAGTATGAGCACGGGTACGGTACAGATAACGCCCGCGGCAATATAGCCGATGCGTTTGCGGTCGCCGCGATAGAGGGAACCGAGCGCGCGAAAGGGCTTTCCCATGTTGACAAACAGCGCCCTGAAGCTTAGTGCGACCGTTCTTCCGACAGCGCGCACGTCGGACACCGCGGCGCCCAGCTTTCCGGAGAGTGCGAATATCTCCATAGCGCCGGTCCCCAGCAGAACGAAGCAGTTTATGAGCGCCGTCCACGCATTTGCATAGACAAAGCAATTGACGGCGAGCAATACGCACGCGGAGAGAAGAAGCACGGTGGTCCGTGTCCACACCGCGCGCCGCCCGAGACGGAAGAGGACGGCTGCAAACAGCGCAAGCACATACAGCGCCGTGCCGAGCCCCGCCGGGGCGGAGGAGCCCCGGAGCAGAATCTCAAAGCCGAATATTGAAAACCACAGGACTGCCAGACCCAGCGCGATAAGAAGCGTTATCCAGTCGCGTCCGGAAAAGCGGACAGTCTGCTTTTCGCCGGAGGGGGCGTTCTCCTGCGGGGACGATGGGTTCGTGGATTCATCCATTTTTTTCATCCTCCCTGAACTCGAGAATATCTCCCGGCTGGCATTCCAGAACGCGGCAGAGCGTGTCGAGCGTCCCGAGGCGGACGGCCTTTGCCTTTCCGGTTTTGAGTATGGAGAGGTTGGCCATGGTGAGGCCGACCTTTTCGGAAAGCTCCGTCAGGCTCATCTTGCGCCTGGCGAGCATAACGTCAAGATTAACGATTATCATATTTCCGGACCGCCTTTCAGATCGTGAGATCGTTTTCATCCTTGAGGGAGGCGGCCTTCTGCGTCAGATGGGACAGCGCCGCCGCGGCGATCGTTATCGCAAGTCCGATGAATACGATCCCGATGAAAATGAGCAGCACCCCCGGGTGCAGCGCGTTCAGCGCCGCAAGCACTACCGCACATACGGCGTACAGGACCGAGTCCGCGGCCGCGAGTCGGCTGATGTTTTTGAGTCTGGCGGCGTTTTCGGCGCAGAAGCTGTTGTCGCGCCCGATCTCCGAGAAGATCCGCCAGGCCTGCTCCAGCGCGGCGAGAACGATGACCTCGGTTATCCAGAAGAATATCAGGCAGGGCCAGAAAAGATACGCAAGGTCCGGCGTCGCGGCGGCTTCTTCGCGGCCGATCACCGGTATCAGAAAGGCTCCCAGCGCGACGCAGCAGACCGCCGCGACTATAACGATCGTCTTAAGCCATTTTGAAAGCTCCGCCTGTTTCATGGCAATACCTCCGAATTTCATAGATGTCTGCAAGAGAACTATATCACCTGAATTCAAGTAAGTCAAGAAATATTTATCGTTTTACAATAAATATTTCTGAAAAAACAATAAATGACTATGCTCTCATCAGGCAGCGCGGCATGAAAAACAGCGGCGGCAATGCCGGTATCCGGCGAAAGCTGTCGGAATAAAACTTCAAAAAATAGGACGCCGGGGCTTGACTTGGCATTATTGCTGTGGTAGAATATAAAAGCTCTCAGGGAGAGAAGTTAATATCGCGGAGTGGAGCAGTCCGGTAGCTCGTCGGGCTCATAACCCGAAGGTCGTAGGTTCAAATCCTGCCTCCGCAACCATGTTGTGCAACCAAAAAAGATATTGCACCGGAAAACCCCGATACCACAACGGTTTCGGGGTTTTTTCGTACCCCGATTTTCAAGTGCAAACGAAAAGATATTTTTCTTTGTTGAGAGGACTTGAACTACCGACCCCAGCGTTTTTAGGCGACTTTCGAGAGATTATTTCTCCTAAAAGCCGCCTTTTTTCGTTTTCTCTGAAAATTTTTCTAAGAGGTCTTCCCTAAAATGTATCTGTGCCGGTCATTTCTGCTATCGGGCAGAGAATCAAAGCAGTCAATGAAAAGTATGAAATAGTGAGGTACCGTCTTTTTTCGTTTATGGCGCGGTTGGTACCTCGTGAAAAGCGAGGTGATCAACATCAAAACCCCTGTATCCCGTGTAGGAAGGAGGGCTATTTTTATTTTCTGAGGAAGGAGGAACCAAAATGGACCAATGCAAGGTGATTGCCATAGCCAATCAAAAGGGCGGCGTCGGCAAGACTGTCTCAACGGTCAGCCTCGGCGTCGGATTTTCCAGAGCCGGAGAAAAGGTGCTCCTGGTGGACGCAGACCCGCAGGCCAGCCTGACGGTGAGCCTCGGTGTGAAAAGCCCGGACGAACTGGATGTGACCATTGTCGCCGCAATGCAGAGCATCATCGACGAGAGACCGCCCCCTGATGGGTACGGTAAGAATCCAGTTATAAACTGCATTTTGCCAGCTATGGAAGAGAAGCCTCGAGAGATTTGGGATGTAGATACTTTACAAAACAGTAGATCAAGAGACCATACAGTGTGTGATATTGACATTATTCACCCTCCAACTCAGCAGGTAAACTCTTCGTTAGAGCCTTAAAAGCAGCGCTAAGAAGGGCTATGTACGGTTAAATGAAAGCGAGGAATAAAAGAGATAAGACGCTTCGAAAGTGATAGATTGAGAATAATTGAACTCAAACCTCTCACATTTGAAATTAGCAGGATTTTTGCTTGAAAAAATCTCAAATTAGCAGGAGAGGGCTTTTCATTAGCTGGAAGGTCAAATTCTTGCTAATTTCGGCGGGAGGTCTGAGTTCGAAACCAGCGAAGCTTTAACTTTTTCATACAAAAAAGCCCGAAAACCCAAAGATTTTCAGGCTTTTTTGGCACCCATAGGGAGATTCGAACCCTCGGCCTGTCGCTTAGGAGGCGACCGCTCTATCTAGCTGAGCTATATGGGCATGCCGCTATATGCAACAGCAAGCATGGTAACAGAACTTCCCCAACGGCATATATATTGGGGAAGCTCTAGCGTTGTGTGCAGGAGGCGGCGAGTTGCTTGCCCAGCAGCCTGCCGTGTGTCATCGCCATCCCTATCGTATTGCCGGAGATCGGTGTGGCGTAGATGAGCGCATAGCGCCCACCGAGACAGTTTCCGACCGCATAGACGCCCTCGATGGGTTCGTCTCGGTCGTTCAGCAGTCGGAAAGAGCGGTCCGTCATCAGGCCGGAAATCGTGTTCAACCCGGCATCCACCTTTTCGTTGTTGCCGCGCGTCGCGTAAAACGGCGCGCACTCCACCGGCCACAGCGAACAGCCTTCCCGCGCGAAGTCCGGGTCCCGCCCGGCCTTGCAAAATGCGTTATAGCGCTCAATGGAACGCAGGAACGTCTCCTTCGCCTGCCCCTTGTAGCCTAGGATGTCCGCCAACTCTGGCAGTGTATTCGCACCGTAGACCACGCCGCCATCCCGTTCGGTATTGCAGAAACTCCGCACAAAATAGCCCTCGTGCCCAGATGCCAGGACTTTCTCCATATCTGCCGCGCCCTGCTCGATATAGGCGGGAACGCCGAAATCGGGGTTGCCGTGATAGCACATGCTCAGACTCTCAATCTGTTCGCGCCAGGTCGCGTCGAAAACGGTACACACCATCCCGACTGGCTGCTCATAGACCCGGGGAGGGATGCCAGCGTGGATTGTCTCGTTGCAGAAGCGCTCGCCCTTGCAGTTGAGGTACACGAACGGCACCCCACCGAATGGCCCGTTGATCCGTGGGAACGTGGACAGCGCGCGCGGAGAGGTCTGCAAATGGCCGCCGGCCCACAGGCCCATCTTGATGCCGCTACCATTGCGCCCGAAGATTCCACGCAACGTCTGGGGCTCCTGTCCACGCCGGGCTCCCCACTCCGCGACCTCGTCCAGCAACGCCGCCACCATGGCGGCGTTCGCGCCAAAATCCCCGGCCGCCAGGACCGTGTGAGGCGCGCGGAACCTGTAGTATTCCCCCGTAGCTCGGTCCAAGGCAATAACACCGCGCACAGCTCCGGTCTCCCCATCTTGGTCTAGCACAACGGCGGAATGATTGAAAAACCACCGCGCGCCGTGTTTTTTCGCGTCCGCCATCACCAGACGGTTCAGCTCGCCAAAATTGGAATACGCACCGACGCCGCGCCGGGGCTCCTCATAAATCCCCTTGCGAAGGCAGACTGTGCCGGGCCAAGTCTTGTACCCGCCCAGTTCCGTTGGTCTGTCGGTTCCCGAAAACGCCCGCTGAATTGTCAGATTCTCCAAGATCGGGCTGTCCTCCGGCACCAGGGACAGGACCGCATCGAGCATTTCGCCGGAATGATGGACAAACTGTGCGATCAGCGCCGGGTCCGCTCTGTGCGCGCTGCACTTCATGAACTCCGCAATGACATCCTCTTCATCGAAGGGGCCGAAGCCGCGCTCGATCAGAAACTGGGAATTGAACGAGGCGATCTGCTCGCCCCACCAGAAGAAATGCTCCTCGTTCTGCCCCTCCAAGACGAGGACGGAGGCACCGCCGCAGGCCGCGGCCCAAGCGGCCTGCAGGCCGGCGTGCCCGCTGCCGATGATCACGACGTCGGCCCGGTACTCCCGGACAATCTGCTCCTCACCGATGACCGGAGCGGGCCCAAGCCATGCCGTATCCTCCGGCGCGGCGAAACTCTTGCTCGGTACGAAACCAGATACCATCAACAATCTTCCCCTCTTCTGTTCCTTCATCAACCACGGCTCAGCAGTCGGATCGTCGCCATACCGTGCGTATAGATGCCCTCGTCGAAGGTCTCGAGCCACCAGGCGACGTCCACCAGACGCCGACCCTCGCACTCACGCTTTTCCACGACGATGCCACGCGCAATACAGCAGTCACCGACAATGGCGTGCACGTCGACTTTCCGCCCCTTCAGAAACGGAACCTTGTCCAGGTAACGGACCGGCTCCGGGTACTCGGCGATCACGTCGTCCCAGGGCAGCGGCCTCGGGCAGATGCCCCAGCAAATTTTTTCGAGCCAGGCGTCGTCCCCGGCCCAATTCATCAGCATGCGAATCGCGTAGTCCCGGCCTTGGAAGTTGATGAGGTTGACGCGCCCGTCGTCGGGGATTCCTTCGAATTTCTCATCCTCGAACTCCGCGATTTCCGGATCCTTGAGCTGTTCCTCCCAATACCGTTCCCGCTCCTGCTGGAGTTCAGCCGGCGATGGCGTGCCGGGCAGGCGCTTGATCCCGTAGACCTCGTCCTCGATCATCGTAGCGTAGATCTCCGAGTCCAGGCACTCCTTTCTCAGCGTGGGCCAGCCGCCCTCGCCCATGCCGCAGTCCATCCTGGGCGCGGTTGGGGACTCCACGATCGGTCCGTCCAGCGTCGGTATGAGCACTTCGCCAACGGCGACGTCCTCCCAATACCGTTTCTCCGCACCCAGGCGCTTCTCCGCGCGCCAATATTCTTTCATCTTCTCGTAATCCGCGTTGGTATAGTGCGGGATCGGGCGCAGCCGCCAAGCGGGAGCCATGGCGACAGCGGGCGCTGTGGCCGGGTCCTCCCGGGCTGCGAGGCCGTCTCGGATGCGGTCAAAGGCTCGAAGCACCGTTTCGCCCCGCTGGTTGACCACATGGCTGTAGTTGCGCATCTCAAAGCTGTAGAACCGCGCGCCCTCCGGCGGCGTGATGTCCGTAAGGCTCTGTTCGTCGATTACATAGTACAGCGTGTCCCCTGGATAAATCGGCGCGAGAATTTCAATCTCGTGCGTCAGGCCGGAGCCAGGAATCGCGCGGCCCATCCAGCCCTCCGGCATGTATTTCATCACCTTGTCGTCATTATGTGCAAAGGAGGGGTACGCAATGATGTCACGGTAGCCGTGTGCACGGGCGTAGTCGGGGTCGAAGTAGAGAGGATTATCCGGGTCATACTTCGCTGCCTGAGCGAGCATCGTCTCCCGTGTAACTTCGTATTTAGGAGCTATGCCCGGCGTATTCGTCTCGTTGACTTTTCCACTGACCAGATCCGCCGGGTTCACGGCGCCGCGGGCGACCACTTCCGCATCCTCCGCTCGCCGCTGGTCGAGAACGGCCTGATCCTCCTCGCTGTAGACCCCAGGGTAAAAAGTGTTGTCAAAGCTTGGGAATTCCATAGCTTGGCTCCTTTCTGTTGATCGTTCAGATATCCACATGATTTCAAATAATAACCAATATTACAGCTCGGAAGCAGCGTAAAACGCCGTCCGGGTCGCCTCCTCCACGCTGGCCGCCTTTATACAGTCGCCGGCCGCGAAGCAAACAGGGGCGCTCTCCATCAGGGAGACGGCTTCATCCAAGCGGGGCTTCAGTCCCGTGGCGAGGATCACCGTATCCGCGCGGAGACTCTTTTCGCTCCCGGCGGACAGGACGTTGACTTCGTTGTCCCAGATCGCAAGGCAGCGGGTGTCCGTCAGGACCTCGATCCTGCCCGTGAGCTCCATCTCGGAGATCAACGCCTCGTTATATGAATAGTACAGGCTGCCGGAGAACAGTTCCTCCGCCATCTCCACAACGATCACCTCGCGGCCCAACTTCGCAAGATGTAGGGCCGTCTCGCAGCCAACCTGCCCACCGCCGATGACGACAGCGGTCTGTCCGACTCGCTGCTCCTGTCCGAAGATTTCCGTGGCCTGCATCACGCAGGCCCGGTCCACACCCGGGACCGGCGGGCGAACGTTCTCCGCGCCAATGGCGACGATTACAGCGTCTGGCTCCAACTCCGTGAGCAGCGCGGACGTGGCCCGGATCCCGAGGCAGACCTGGATATCCCGCTTTCTGACTTGGGCGATGAGATAATCCTTGTATTTTTTCAGATCCTGCTTGAAGGGCACATGATCGGCGAAGCGGAGCTGTCCACCGAGTGTCTGCTCCTGTTCGAACAGATGGACCTCGTGGCCCCGGTCTGCGGCCGTGAGTGCCGCCTTCAGCCCAGCGGGCCCGCCACCTATTACGGCCACCGTCTTTTTTTCCTCCGGGGCACAGATCAGGCCGTCCAGCAAATGCTCTATGCCGATCTGGGGATTGACGCTGCACCGGAACTGTCTACCTGTGACCGCGCTGTCGTGGCAGTGCATGCAGCGCAGGCAAGGCGTGACATCCTCGCCCCGTCCCGCGTAGGCCTTGTGCACCAACTCGGGGTCCGCAATCAGACCACGCGCGATTGAGACTAGGTCCACACCACTCTCGGCCATAAACGACTCGGCCATATCGAGATCCTGAATGCCGCCGACGGCCATGACCGGGATGCGGACATTTGCCTGCTTTATGGCCTTGGCTAGATGTGCGTTTGGCATCGGTGGCAACAACGCGGAAGGATGAGTGTAATAGATCCATCGGGGCGAGAGTGTGCCCGCGGAGACATGGATGATATCGATCGTGTCCTCAATCATCCTTGTGAATGCAATACTCTCTTCAATCGTGATGCCACCCGGCTCATACTCCGAGCCGCTGATGCGCAGCTCGAGCACCGTGCCGCGGCCGATGCGCGAGCGCACCGCGTTCAGCAGCATGATCGGGAACCGGGCACGGTTTTCCAGGCTCTCTCCACCGAAGTCATCCGCGCGCGTATTGCTCATTGGGGACAGAAACTGCCCCATATCGTTGTGGTGGCCAAAGTTGAGCATGATGCAGTCGAAACCAGACTCCACGCAGGCCTCCGCTGCGTCCGCATAGGCCTGGCAGGCCAACTCCATGACCGAAAGCGGCATCTCTTCTGAAACCCCGCCGAATAGCGGATCGACCACACCGCCGACGACCGCATAGCACGCTCCGGGGATGTGAAAGCCGCCCAACTCCATGGATGCCTTGGCGTTCGATGCGTGGATAGCTTCAGCAAGCTGGCTCAGATAATTCCTGTGAGAGGGTGTCCTAAAGTCAATTCCCAGGTGCTCACCGTCGTTCTCCTCGGGCAGCAGAGAGATTCCGGAGCAGGTAACACAGGCTGCGCCCGCTGCCGCCTTGCCTGCGTAGTGCCGAATCGTGCTCTCAGCAGGCCACGGCTCCGTGGCCTGAAGCGCGTGCGGCGTGATCGGCGCAGCCCAGACTCGGTTCCGGAAAATCTGGCTGCCGATCCGGATGGGCTTCAACAGATGCTCATATCGATTGTTCATTGGCTTCACCTCATATTCTCCTGTGTAT
>CAKSWM010000039.1 GCA_934511545.1 uncultured Oscillospiraceae bacterium
CATTTATTCCACCTCCAGCAGCTTGAGAATGAGCGCCATGCGGATGAATTTGCCGTATTCGACCTGGCGGAAATAGCAGGCGCGCGGATCGTCGTCGATCTCGGTCGATATCTCGTTGACGCGCGGCAGGGGATGCATGATCGCAAGGTCGCTCTTTGCGTTTGAGAGCTTGCTTTTCGTGAGAATGTAGCTGTCCTTCAGGCGGACATAATCCGCCTCGTTGAAGAAGCGCTCGCGCTGGACGCGCGTCATATAGAGAATGTCGAGCTGCGGCATGACCTCTTCAAGGTCACGGGTCTGTACATAGGGAATGCCGTTTTTCTTCAGTATGTCCTTTTTGATATAGCTTGGCAGTTTCAGCTCGTCAGGCGAGATAAGAACTATTTTATTGTTATCGTACCTGGACAGCGCGGTTATCAGCGAATGTACAGTGCGGCCAAACTTGAGGTCGCCGCAGAAACCGATGGTAAGACCCGAAAGACGCCCCTTTTCACGCGTGATGGTGAGCAGGTCTGTCAGCGTCTGGGTCGGATGGTTGTGACCGCCGTCGCCCGCGTTGATGATAGGAACAGTAGAGCGCATGGAAGCGACAAGCGGAGCACCCTCCTTGGGATGGCGCATGGCGATGATGTCCGCATAGCAGCCGACGGTGCGCACGGTGTCGGAAACGCTCTCACCTTTTGAAGCGGAGGAACTGGAAGCTTCGGAAAAGCCTATTACATTGCCGCCAAGCTCATACATCGCGGCCTCAAAGCTCAGGCGTGTCCGGGTCGATGGCTCAAAAAACAGCGTTGCAAGCTTTTTGAAGCGGCACTTTTCGCGGTACAGCTCCGGATGAGCGATAATGTCGCCGGCGACGGAGATAAGCTCGTCGATCTCACCGGTCGAAAGGTCGAGTATGTCTATAAGATGCTTCATTCTTTTCCTCCTTTTATCCAGCTCTCGTCCGAAGGATCATTGCGGAAGGCGAGCAGTCTTTCAACGTCCTCGGGAGAGATATAGCCGGTGTCGGCGGCGCATCGGGCGACGTAATCAAAGCTCGTCAGACTGACGCTGCGCACTCCGGCGGCTTCCAGCCGTTCGATACCCGTTTTCATGCCGTAGGTGAATATGCTCACGATGCCGAGAACGTCGGCGCCCGCCCGGCGCAGAGCCTCCACGACCTCGAGGACGCTGCCCGCTGTAGAGATGAGGTCCTCGATGACGACGACCTTCTGTCCCGGCGTCAGGCGGCCCTCGATCTGGTTCCGGCGGCCGTGATCCTTTGTGCCGGAGCGGACATAGCCCATCGGCAGGCCGAGAATGTGACCGGCAATGGCGGCGTGGGCGATACCGGCTGTGCTTGTGCCCATCAGGACCTCACAGCCGGGAAATTCGCGCGTTATGGTCTCGGCTATCGCGTTTTCAACATGGTCTCGTACGGTGACGTCCGTCAGGATGAGCCGGTTGTCGCAATAGACGGGACTCTTGATGCCGCTGGCCCAGACAAACGGCTCTTCCGGGCGGAAATAGACCGCCTGTATCGCGAGAAGATCCCGCGCGATGATTTGTTCTCTCAATTCGCTCATTCTCCCTCTCCTTTGAATCCTTCAATACATTTTCTATAAGCTTCTGCGGGGTCGGCCGCGCGGGTTATCGGACGGCCGACAACGATATAGTCGCACATGAGTTCCCGCGCACGTTCCGGCGTTGTAATGCGCTTTTGATCGTCCGAAGCGCTGTCCGCAAAGCGGATACCGGGCGTGACGGTGAGAAAGCCGCAGCCGCAGGCGGCTTTGACCTTTGCGCTCTCAAGCGGGGAACAGACAACGCCGTCAAGGCCCGCGCTGGCCGCGTTTCCTGCATAGGCGAGGACCGTTTCCTCAAGCCCGCGGTCTATCAGAAGCTCGGAGCGCATCCGCGCCTCGTCGGTCGATGTCAGCTGCGTTACGGCGATCAGCTTTGGGCGCGTGCCGTCGGGCCTGATCAACCCCTCAAGCGCCGCTTCCATCATTGCGCGGGTCCCCGCGGCGTGGACGTTTACCATGTCGATGTCCAGCGCGGAGAGAACGCTCATCGCGCGCTTTACGGTATTGGGTATGTCGTGCAGCTTCAGATCAAGGAAGATGCCGTGGCCACGTTTCTTGATCTCCCGCACGATCTGCGGCCCCTCGGCGTAAAACAGCTCCATCCCGATCTTGAGAAAGGGCTTTTCCTCCCGAAAGACGGAGAGAAAATCAAGCGTTTCGCTGCCGGAAGCAAAGTCGCAGGCTATAATCACGTCTTTTCCCATCAGTGCGCACCTCCCGTTATATCCGCAAGATTTGCTATCCCTAAACGAGACATTTCTTCTGGAAGCACCTCTATTATATCCTTACAGGCGAATGGATTCACCAGATTGGCAGCACCGACCTCCACCGCGCGTGCGCCGGCCAGCATCATCTCGATGACGTCGCGCGCCGAAGAGATGCCGCCCATGCCGACAATGGGGATGCTCACGGCCTCATAGACCTGCCAGACACAGCGGAGCGCAACGGGGAACGCCGCGGGACCCGACAGGCCGCCGGTCGTGTTTCCCAGCAGGGGCCTGCGCGTGCGCAGATCGATGCGCATTCCCATCAGAGTGTTTATCAGCGAAACTCCGTCGGCGCCCTCTCCCTCGACGGCACGGGCGATGCCGGCGATATCTGTGACGTTGGGAGTGAGCTTGACGATTAGCGGCTTTTTGCAGACTCTTCGCACGGCCCGCGTCACCTCCGCCGCGCTTTCAGGAGAGGTGCCGAAGCTCATGCCGCCGTCGTGGACGTTGGGACAGCTTATGTTCAGCTCGATCCAGCCGACCTGCGCCTGCGCTGACAGGCGCTCGGCACACTCGACAAATTCCGCTGTCGAAAAGCCGCTGATGTTCGCCATCACGGGTTTGCGGAAGAATGCTCCGATCTCGGGCAGCTCACGGTTTATCACGGCGTCCAGTCCGGGGTTCTGGAGTCCGACGCAGTTGAGCATCCCGCTGTCACACTCCGCTATGCGAACGCCGCTGTTTCCGAAGCGCGGATGCAGCGTCGTGCCCTTGAAAGAGAAGCTGCCGAGAATGTTGACGTCGTAAATTTCCGAAAACTCGCGGCCGTATCCAAAGCAGCCGCTGGCGGCGATCACGGGATTGTCCAGCGTCACGCCGCAGAGCTCGACTGTTGTGTTCACCATTTAATTTCCTCCTTCAAAAGCACGGGCCCGTCGCGGCAGATGCGCTTTGCGCCGTATTTCGTTTCACAGGTGCAGCCCATGCAGGCACCGAAGCCGCAGCCCATGCGCGATTCAAAGCTGTACTGTCCGCCGCAGCGGGTTGCGTCGTAAACGGACCTGAGCATTGGCTCCGGCCCGCAGGCGAAGCAGTAGTCAAAGGGGCGCGCTTCGTCCAGCAGACCGGTCACAAAGCCCTGTTTGCCGAGGCTCCCGTCTGCTGTCGAAACAAGAACGTCTATTCCGAGCTCCGCAAACATCGAAAGGCCGAAAACGTCCGCACTTTCGTTGAAGCCGAGCAGGGCCGTGCATTTTTTGCCCTGTGCAAGAAGTTTTTTTGCCAGCGCGTACATCGGCGGGACGCCCGCGCCGCCGCCGATCAGCAGACTGTGTTCACCGGCCTTCGCGGTGTCGTAGCCATTGCCGAGCCCGGTCAGAATATCCAGCTCTGCATTCCGGCCGAGGCGGGACATGTATTCCGTGCCGCGTCCGACGACCTTGTATATGAGGAACAGGCTGCCCTCGTCCCAGTCGCAGACCGATATGGGGCGGCGGAGATAGAACCCGTCGAGCCTTATGTTCACGAACTGGCCCGGGCGGGTGAATGCTGATGCGTCGCCCGAGAGCGACATCGCATAAACGTCCTTTGCCGCCCGGATGTTGAAATCCACCTTGAAGCGTTTGTTATCCACCGTATACGATCTCCCCTCCAACCATAGTCATGAGGCATTTTCCCCTCACTCGCATACCCACAAACGGGGTCGAGCGCCCAAGGGAAAGGAATTTTTCGGGATCGACCGTGTATTCCTCGTTCAGGTCGAAAACCGTAAGGTCGGCCGGTGTGCCCTCGATTATTCCGCAGGACAGCCCGAAGCGGCGGCAGGGACCCACGCTCATGAGCGTTACGAGCCTTTCAAGGCTTATGACGCCCCTTTCGACCAGTCCCGTATAAAGGACCGGGAAGGCGGTCTCAAGCCCGACGATGCCGTTGAGGCTTTTTGCAAGTCCGCCGGATTTTTCCTCCGCAGAGTGCGGCGCGTGGTCGGTCGCGATCATCTCAAGGGTGCCGTCCTGTATGCCCTGCAAGAGAGCTTTGCGGTCCGCTTCGGAGCGTATCGGCGGATTCATTTTGAACCTGCCGTCGTCGCGCAGGTCACTGTCGCAGAGCATAAGATAGTGCGGCGCCGTCTCGCCCGAGACGTCCAGACCGGCGTGCTTTGCCCGGCGTATCAGCCCGACGCTCTCCTTTGTGGAGACGTGGCAGACATGATAGGCGCAGCCCGTCTCTGCGGCAAGGCCGATATCCCGCTCCACCATGCGCCATTCGCTCTCTGAACTTATCCCTTTGTGCGAATGAGCGCGGCAATATTCTCCGTCGTGGATATATCCGCCGCGAAGCAGGCTCTCATCCTCGCAGTGGGCGACGACGAGCTTTCCAAGGGCTTTCGCCCGGAGCATCGCCTCCTTCATAAGTGCGGGATCCTGCACGCCTCTGCCGTCGTCGGAGAAGGCGGCAACGCTGCCGGCCATGCCCTCAAGGTCTGCAAGCTCCGTTCCCTTTTCATCCACGGTCAGCGCGCCGTATGGCAGAACGCGGATGCGGGCGCTTTTTTTTATCGCGTCGAGCTCCGCTTCCAGGTGCTTCGGCGAATCGGGAACGGGGGAGAGGTTCGGCATCGCGCAGACGGTCGTAAAGCCGCCGTGTGCCGCGGCGAGCGTGCCGGAGAGCAGGGTCTCCTTATAAGAAAAACCCGGCTCACGCAGATGAACATGCACATCTGTGAAGCCGGGAAAAACGAACGCACCGTCATATTTAAAAACAACGCCCCCAATGTTCTTGGGAGCTTCGGAAGAAACGGAAACAATAAGGCCGTCGGAAATAACTATATTGCGCCGGAGGAAAGAGCCGTTCAGGAAAACACTTGCGCCTGTGATCGTATAAGTCATTTGCCGGGATCACCTCTCATTTCATTTTGTTTTGGCGGGCGGCCGGATTCCTGCCGTCTGTCAGTTATTCTATCGGATGGAGCGCCTATTGTCAATTGATGTTTCGGATAGATTTTGGCGGCAAAAGGGTGTATAATTGAGCATCACTATACAAGCGGGAGGATCGGCCCATGAGCACGCTTCTTATCAAAAACGCTGACTGCATTGTCACCTGCGACGACGGCGACAGAGTATTAAAAAATACGGATATCCTTATCAGAGATGGGACTATTGAAAAGATCGGAGAAATATCCGGAACAGACGCTATCGATGAGGTCATCGATGGCTGCGGCATGGCCGTGTTCCCCGGACTTGTCAACACCCATCATCACCTTTATCAGCTATTCAGCCGTAATCTGCCCCAGGTCCAGAACATGGAGCTGTTCCCGTGGCTGAAAACGCTGTATGAGATATGGAAAAATATAGACGGAACGGTCGTTTATAACTCCTCGCTGACCGGTATGGCGGAGCTTTTGAAAACCGGCTGCACAACATGCCTCGACCATCATTATGTATTCCCCGCGGTCAGCGGAGATCTGCTGGAACAGCAGTTTCGTGCTGCCGACGAGCTGGGGATCCGTTTTTATGCTACGCGCGGCAGTATGGACCTGAGCGTCAAGGATGGGGGACTCCCCCCGGACAGTATTGTTCAGTCTGTTGACGAGGTCATGCGAAGCTGCCAGGATGCCGTTGCGAAGTATCACGATCCGTCGCGCTATGCGATGCACCGCGTTGCGCTTGCGCCGTGCTCTCCGTTCAGCGTGAGCGGAGATCTTCTGCGCGAGAGCGCGAAGCTGGCGCGCAGTCTCGGCGTGCGCCTGCATACGCACCTGGCGGAGACAAAGGACGAGGAAAACTATACGCTGGAGCGATTTGGCCTGCGTCCGCTGGAATATATGGAATCGCTGGGCTGGATCGGTCCCGACGTATGGTATGCCCACGGCATACACTTTACGGACGGAGAGCTGCGCCGTCTTGCGGAAACCGGGACCGGAGTCGCTCACTGCCCGGTGTCGAATATGAAGCTGTCGTCCGGCGTGGCCCGGATACCGCGCATGCTGGAGCTGGGAGTGCCGGTCGGCCTTGCGGTGGACGGCTCTGCCAGCAATGACGGTTCAAACCTGCTAGAGGAGATCCGCGTCGGCTTCCTGCTGCACCGCCTGACGTATGGACATGCTGCTCCGACAGGCTATGACATGCTGAAGCTGGCAACGCGCGGAAGCGCGCGCCTGCTGGGCCGGGATGACATCGGCTGCATAGCCGAGGGTATGGCGGCCGATCTTTTCATGGTCGATATGGGGCGGCTGGAACTGGTCGGGACGGACAGCGACGTTAAAAGCGTGTTCGGCACCGTCGGGCTGAAGGGCGGCGTGGACTATACGATAGTGAACGGTAAAACCGTCGTCCGGAAGGGGGAACTCGTCACAGCTGACGAACGCCGCATTGCCGCACGGGCGCGCAGCTGTGCGAAGGAATATCTCTCCCGCGGATAAATTTGAAAAGCCAGGCATCACAGGGCCTTTTGAAACGTGTTTTTGACAGTCAAAAACGGTGCAGCCCGTGTGGACTGCACCGTCTTTTTATACCGGTATGGGTGTTGTTCAGATGCTTTCCGTATACTCTTTAATGAATTCGGACATGTTGGAAAGCTCAGTGTCGAAAACCACGATGCGCTCTTCGCCGACCGATTTGATGAATGAGTCTATAAATTTGTCAAATTCCTCGTGGAACAGCGCGGCTTTCTGTACGCCCTCCTCCGTCAGATACAGAGCGCGGTTGCGGCCTGCTCCGTTGTCACGGACAAGTCCGGCTTTTTTCAGACTGCGAATGGAGACGGAGAGACTTGGCAGACCGACGCCGATCATGGATGAAAGCTCGGACAGGGTTTTGCCGGGGTTGTTGCTCATCGCCGTGAGGATGCGGGGCTGTCCGGAATACAGGCCGATACTGTTGCAGAACTGGCGCATCATGTGGTCATATTCATAGAAGAAGGTGAACAGGCGCGCGCCGAACTTCATTTTACTGAACTGCATTTTAACCCTCCATCAGGCAGCCTTTCATGGCGTCGAAAGCCGTCTGTTTGATATCGTCGTCAAGAATGGCATACATGACATAATTGCCATAGGTGACAAAAGAGGCCTTTTCCATCTTCGGATGTTCTTCGGGCATGTATTCGGTCATCCAGGTATCGTTGCGCATCTTGAGGTAAGCCTCGACCTGGGATTCTATCTCCTTGGTCTGCTTTTCGTCTGCGCCCTTGAAGATGCCGTATTCGTCGATGTTGGCGCCATAGGCGTTTATTTTGACGACATATTCCTCGAAGCCGGAGGGGTCCATCTTCATGGAGCCTTTGATATAGCTCTCGTCAACGGCTATCATGCTACCGTCGTTTTTGCCGGTGGCCTCGTCCACGCGGTCGGCAATGGAGGAAACCGCGATATCGTCCGAATAGCCCTTTTTGCCGCCGCAGCCGCAGAGAGCGGAAAGGCAGAGCAGGAATGCGAGAGTGAGTGCAGAGATCTGTTTTTTCTTCATTTTTTCCACCTTTTATTTATATCCGTGTGTACGGATGTAGTCTATAACGTAGCCGTAGGCCTCACCGGTCGGGTGAAGTCCGTCGCCGTTCTGATAGGATTCGGGCATGAACCCATCCTCACCCTTGAGGACGACACAGGAGTTGAGATAGCGGACTCCGGTATCCTCCGCCACGCGCAGCACCCATGTATTGGCAGTGTCGATTTTCTGATTGTTGATCGAACCCTGGTTGGCATAGCTTGCAGCGATGGGATAGATGCTGTTGAGGATGATCTTGGTATCCGGGCTTGCCGCCTGTATGGCCTTTACAAGCGCGGTATATGTTTCGATAAAGTAATCCTCGTCCATGAAGGAAACTCCGTTGATGCCGAGCGTGATGACCATATATTCGGGCTTTTTCAACTCGACGGCGGCAGGGATAAGGATCTCTTCGCCCGTATCGGGGTATACGATCGCGGTGTAGCTCCAGTGGTCGAGCGTAAGCGTTCCGCTGGCGGGCGTCCAGACATGGTTTGGATCAACGACGTTGTAAGCGGCAAGACCGTGGGTCGTGCTGTCTCCAAGGAAGATTATTTTGTCGATATACTCCTGACCCATATCCTCGGTTTCGGCAAGGATCGTCGGAGCGTCACCGGCGGGCTCGTCCGAAGCGGCGGGAGCGTCGGGCTGAGGCGTGTCCAGCGGATTCGGAAAATCAGAAGCAGGGGCGTCACTGGCAGGCCCGTCGGTCGCCGGAACGTTGGAAACGGAGTCATCGTCCTTGCCGCCCCCTCCGGTGGCGGAGGCAAAGATGAGCGAAAAAACTATCAGCACCAGCGCGAGAATGATAGCGCCGGACCAGAGACTGTAAAATCTGTTGCGGCTTTTCTTTTTCATTTTTAATTGCTTTCTCCTGAGAGTATTTTTGTATCGTGACAAAGTATTATAACACAGTTTATAAGCTTTTCCAACAGTAATTTATCCGTATAACATATTATTTTAACGGAGTGCCGAAGTTTTAAAGGATTTTTAACGCGTCACCTCTTGAAAACGGAACGATTTAAGCGTACAATCGTCTGACTGGACTCAGGCTGACGGCGCGGAGATGTTCTCCACCGGCCAGAAAAGGAGTATGTTTATTGATATGTCCACGAAACCTGTAAATTCACTGACAGAGGGCTCGATCTGGAAAGGGCTTCTGTTTTTTGCGATACCGATAATGCTGAGCAATCTGCTCCAGCAGATGTACAACACGATCGACAGCGCCGTGGTCGGCGTCTGGGCCGGAAGCGAGGCGCTGGCCGCCGTCGGTTCCACCGGCGCGCTGATAAACCTGCTGGTCGGTTTTTTCCTTGGAATCGCGACGGGCGCCGGCGTTGTCTATGCGACGTATTTCGGAGCCGGAGACGAGAAAAATCTGCGACGCGTTATCGACAATTCGCTCATCCTTGGAGTTGCGGCGGGAATCATCCTGACGGTGATCGGCATTATATTCTCCCCGCAGCTGCTGCGCCTGATGAACACGCCGGAGGACGTTATGGAGCCCGCCGTCACGTATCTGCGCATCTATTTCGGCGGAATTATCGTAATGCTTGTTTACAATATCGGCGCGGGACTGATACGGGCCGGAGGCGACTCGAGACGCCCGCTGTATTATCTCATCATAAGCGGCCTTCTGAACCTGGTGCTGGACATTCTGTTCGTTGCGGTGTTTGGAATGGGCGTTGCCGGCGCGGCGTGGGCGACGGTCATTTCGCAGGCATGCTCCGCGGTGCTCGTGGTCATACATATGATGCGCTTCCCGAAGGGATACAGGCTGATCCTGCACGGCATAAAGTTCGATAAGGCAACCTCCGCACAGATAATAAAGCTGGCGCTGCCC
>CAKSWM010000040.1 GCA_934511545.1 uncultured Oscillospiraceae bacterium
ATCAACGCCGGCTTCGGCGGCCATCAGGTAGGCTGCGACCTGGTTTCCGCTGGTGTCGTGGCTGTGGAGATGGATCGGCAGACCGACCTCCTCCTTGAGTGTCTTGACCAGCTTCTTGGCGGCATAGGGCTTGAGCAGGCCGGACATATCCTTGATGGCAAGAATGTGAGCGCCGCGCTTTTCAAGCTCCTTGGCAAGATTGACATAGTACTGGAGAGTGTATTTGTCGCGCTTGGGATCGAGAATGTCGCCGGTGTAGCACATCGTGGCCTCGGCGATCTTGTTGCAGGATGCGGCCTCTTCAAGGCTGATCTCCATGCCGGGGATCCAGTTCAGGCTGTCGAACACGCGGAACACGTCGATGCCGCTCTTTGCGGACTCGCGCACGAAGGCGCGGATGACGTTGTCGGGATAGTTGGCATAACCGACGGCGTTTGCGCCGCGGAGAAGCATCTGGAACGGGATATTGGGAATGCTGCGGCGCAGCAGGTCGATGCGCTCCCAGGGATCCTCATAGAGATAACGGTATGCGACGTCGAAGGTCGCGCCGCCCCACATTTCAAGAGAGAAGCAGTCGGCCAGCATCTCCGCGGTCGCCGCACTGCCCTTGACCATATCGCGGGTGCGGACACGGGTTGCCAGCAGGGACTGGTGGGCGTCGCGCATGGTGGTGTCGGTTATGAGAAGCTTTTTCTGGCCGAGCACCCAGTCGCGTACGGCCTCGGGACCCTTCTCGTCGAGCATCTGCTTGAGACCGGGCTTGGGGCCCTCGCCGGTGACCTTCGGGAAACGCGGCGTGTCGTACATCTTCTTGCCCGCGGAGGGGTCGTTGACGACAATATTGCCGATGTATTTGAGCATCTTGGTGGCTCTGTCCTTGGGGTCGGGGATATCGAAAAGCTCCGGGGTTTCGTCGATGAAGCGGGTGTGGCAGCGTCCGGCCTTAAAATCGGGGTGATTGAGGATGTTGCTGATGAAGGCCATGTTGGTCTTGACGCCGCGCACGCGGGTCTCGCCGAGGGAGCGGAGGCACTTGCGGATAGTGCCGTCAAAGGTGTTGTCCGCACAGGTTATCTTGACAAGCAGGCTGTCATAGTATGGACTGATCTCGCTGCCGGAATAGGCGTTGCCGCCGTCAAGGCGGACGCCGAAGCCGCCGCCGGATTCATAGGCGGTGATTTTGCCGGTGTCCGGGGCGAAGTTGTTTTCGGGATCCTCGGTCGTTACGCGGCACTGGATGGCATATCCGCGGACGGAAACGTCCTCCTGCCTGCTGATGCCGATCATCGGGTCGGACAGGGGCTTGCCCTCTGCAATCAGAAGCTGGGAACGGACGATGTCAACGCCGGTGACCATCTCGGTGACGGTGTGCTCGACCTGGATGCGGGGGTTCATCTCGATAAAGTAGTGGTTGCCGTTGCGGTCAACAAGGAACTCGACGGTGCCGGCGCTGACATAGCCGACCTCGCGGGCGATCTTGACGGCGTCCGCGCAGAGCTCCTCGCGCTTCTCGACGGGCAGCGAGAAAGCGGGCGTGAACTCGACGACCTTCTGGTAGCGGCGCTGAAGTGAGCAGTCGCGCTCGTAGAGATGGACGATGTTGCCGTAGTTATCCGCGAGGATCTGGACCTCGATGTGCTTGGGCTGAACGAGATATTTTTCGATGAAGATGTCGCTGCTGCCGAAAGCCTTCTCGGCCTCGGAGCGGACGAGCGGGAAGTTTGCGAGCACCTCGGCCTCGGTGTCGCAGCGGCGCATGCCGCGTCCGCCGCCGCCGGCGGCAGCCTTCAGGATAACGGGGAAACCAAACTCCTTTGCCATCTGGAGCGCCTCGTCCGCGCTCTTGAGCGGCTCAAGGCAGCCGGGGATGGTGGGAACGCCGCAGCGCTTTGCGATGTCCTTTGCGCTGAGTTTGTCGCCCATCTGCGCCAGAACGCTGGACGGAGGGCCGACAAAGACGATCCCGGCCTCTTCGCAGGCACGGGCAAACTCCGCGTTCTCGGAAAGAAAGCCGTATCCGGGGTGGATGGCGTCGACGTTCTTGCGCTTGGCAAGGTCGATTATTTCGTCAATGGCGAGATATGCGCCGAGCGGGCTGAGGTTTTCGCCGATGAGGTAGGACTCGTCGGCCTTGGTGCGGAACTGGGAATAGATGTCCTCCTTGGAGTAGATCGCAACTGTGCTCAAGCCAACATCATAGCAGGCGCGCAGAACACGAACGGCGATCTCGCCGCGGTTTGCGACCAAAACTTTTTTAATGGGTTTTTCGGGCATTTTAATTTCCACCTTATGTCAATGAATTTGCAAGACGTGATGATGCGAATTGCAAAAATGGCCTTGCGTAGAGGTTGTATGATACAATTATAGCTGACATATAATAAAATCACAAGAACTTTAGTTCGGTTTTGGCTCTTTTGGAAAGACCGCCAAAATGTAGGCGATTCAAGGGTTATAAAATATCTAATTGTACATTATGATTATTTGGGACGTTATTACATGTATGATACGTTTCAAGGCAAAATGACGGAAGCAGTGCATGGACATTGCCGGAAATACGGCGTCTTTGGGGGCGGTGTGCGGGCTATTGACAGCCCAAAGCTAATGTGATATGATATGCACCACATCCCATGTGAGGGAGTAGTCAGCCGCTTTCGGGCGGTTTCCAAGTCAACAATCATGTTCGGCCTTTGCGGTCGTTCTGGCTTGCATTAAATGACCAGACTCACGGATAGGCAAATGTCTATCCGTGAGTTTTTTGTTATTATCAGTAAAGGAGAAGGCAAATTGGATTTTTATCGTTCAACTGTCGAAGAGACTCTTCTGGAGCTCGAAAGTACACCGTCCGGGCTGAGCGGCGCGCAGGCGCAGAAAAGGCTGGACGAAAAGGGCAGAAACAAGCTTGCGGAGGGAAAAAGCACGCCGCTTATTGTGCGCTTTTTCCAACAGATGGCGGATCCCATGATCCTCATACTTATTGCTGCGGCGGTCATTTCCGGTATAACATCAGTATATTCGGGGGAGAGCCTTACCGATGTCATCATTATTCTTGCCGTCGTTATAATAAACGCCGTTCTCGGCGTTTATCAGGAGAGCAAGGCGGAGAAAGCGATCGAGGCTCTTCAGCAGATGGCGGCCGCCACGAGCAGGGTGATGCGCGGCGGAAAGGTATGCGTCATTCACAGCGAGGAGATAGTTCCGGGCGACGTTGTGCTGCTTGAGGCGGGTGACGCCGTGCCCGCGGACGGCCGCGTGATTGAAAGTGCGTCGCTCCAGATAGAGGAAGCGGCGCTGACCGGCGAGAGCGTTCCCGTCAGCAAAATGACCGAGGTCATCAGCGGCGACGGGGATGTCGCTCTCGGCGATCGTAAGAATATGGCCTATATGGGCAGCACCGTCGTCTACGGCCGCGGCGCAATGGTCGTGACGGGAACGGGAATGGACACCGAGATGGGCAGAATAGCCGACGCGCTGGCGAATGCCAAGGAAGGGCAGACTCCGCTTCAGAAAAAGCTTGCCCAGCTGTCGAAGGTGCTGACGTATCTCGTTCTCGGCATATGCGTCGTTATCTTTGCCATCGGCGTGCTGCGCGCCGGAACGCTGAACGGAAGCGTTCTTCTCAATACCTTTATGGTTGCCGTCTCGCTTGCCGTTGCCGCGATACCGGAGGGCCTTGCCGCCGTCGTGACGATAGTCCTGTCCATCGGCGTTACGAATATGTCAAAGCGGAACGCGATAATCCGCAAGCTGACGGCGGTCGAGACGCTTGGCTGCGCTCAGATCATATGTTCCGACAAAACCGGCACGCTGACGCAGAACCGGATGACCGTGGTCGAGAACCGGTCCGACGATGAAAAGCTGCTGGCAACGGCGATGGCGCTCTGCTCCGATGCGGAGCTGGACGAGAACGGCGTCGTTACGGGCGAGCCGACGGAGGCGGCGCTCGTCGCGTGGGCGAACACGCTGGGGCTGCCGAAGCCGGAGCTGAAGCGGCGCTATCCGCGCACGGGCGAGGCGCCGTTTGACAGCATCAGAAAGATGATGAGCACGGTGCACGCCTCCGAACAAGGCGTGATACAGTTTACCAAGGGCGCGCCGGACGAGGTGCTCAGGGTCTGCACGAGGTATCTTGAAAACGGCGAGGAAAAGCCCATGACGGAGGAAAAGCGGGCTTCCATCCTCGCAGAGAACAAGGCGATGGCCGACAAGGCGCTGCGCGTGCTTGCCGGGGCCTTCCGCAGATGGGACTCCGAGCCGGAAAACAGCAGTGCGGAGGAGCTTGAAAAGGATCTGTGCTATATCGGCATCGAGGGCATGATAGACCCCGTGCGCCCCGAGGTCAAGGACGCGATAGTAAAATGCCGTTCCGCCGGCATACGTCCGATAATGATAACGGGCGACCATATCGACACAGCCAAGGCGATAGCGTCCGAGCTCGGCATACTCGAGCCCGGTATGAGGGCCGTGACGGGAGCGGAGATCGGAAAGATGAGCGACGAAGAGTTCGGGCGCGTTTTCCGGGACATATCGGTATATGCGCGCGTCCAGCCTGAGCATAAAACGCGCATCGTGAACGCCTGGCGCAATGCCGGTTACGTTACCGCGATGACCGGCGACGGCGTGAACGACGCACCTAGCATCAAGGCCGCCGATATCGGCATCGGCATGGGCATCACCGGCACGGACGTTACAAAGAACGTGGCCGACATGGTGCTCGCGGACGACAATTTTGCCACGATCGTCGGCGCCGTCGAAGAGGGCCGAAGGATATATGACAACATCCGCAAGGCGATACAGTTCCTGCTCAGCTCCAATATGAGCGAGGTGCTGTCCATCTTCGCGGCGACGCTGATGGGCTTTACGATACTCGAGCCCGTGCACCTTCTCTGGATAAACCTGATAACCGACTGCTTCCCCGCGCTGGCTCTGGGCGTTGAAAAGGCGGAGGGAGATGTTATGAGCCGCGCCCCGCGCGACCCGAAGGCGGGCGTATTTTCGGAGGGTATGGGCACGGACGTGGCCTATCAGGGCGTGGTCATCACGCTCCTGACGCTGGCGGCGTATTTCATCGGGCACTTTATGGAGAACGACGTCTGGGCCATGACCGACAGCGCGGACGGCACGACCATGGCTTTTCTGACTATGAGCTTCGCGGAGATATTCCACAGCTTCAACATGCGCTCGCAGCGCAGCAGCATGTTTGCGCTGGGCTCGATGAACAGAGCGCTCAACTGGGCGGCGCTGGGCTCCTTCCTGTGCACGCTGGGCGTTATCGAGATACCCTTCCTTGCAGACGCTTTTGGCTTTGCGCACATCAATGCCGTTGAGTGCCTGACCGCGATCGGCCTTGGATTCTGCATAGTTCCAATAGTCGAACTGGTCAAGTTTTTCCAGCGGAAAACGCGGAAGCGTTCCTCCGGGAAAACTGGAAAGAGCGTAAATAAATAAAAACCTGACTGAGCGTCGGCTTGAGCTTCTTAAAAAGCCGGCGCTTGTTTCAGTTCAGTAAAGAGAACGCATGTCCGGCAGGCTCTTGCCGCGCGGAGTTTTTTGTTGCCATGACTGCGTTTGCAGAGTATAATCCAAAGCGTATGCAAAGATATATCAGAGGTTTTTACGATGATAAGATTTGAATGTGATTACTGCGAGGGCGCGCATGAGAAGATCATGCAGCGGCTCTGCGAAACGAATATGGAACAGACTCCCGGCTACGGCGAAGACGCTCACTGCGCGCACGCGCGCGAGCTGATAAGGCAGGCCTGCGGCGCTCTGGAGGCGGATGTGCATTTTCTCGTCGGCGGGACCCAGACCAACACGACGGTCATAACCGCGGCTCTGCGCCCTCACCAGGGTGTCATATCCGCGGTATCGGGGCACATCAGCGCGCACGAGACCGGCGCGATAGAGGCGCGCGGGCACAAGGTGCTGACGCTTCCGTCCGCCGACGGAAGGATAACCGCCGGACAGGTGAGAAGGCTCTGCGAAGAGCACCGCGGCGATGCAAACCGCGAACATCTCGTTCAGCCGGGAATGGTGTACATCTCTTATCCGACAGAGAACGGGACCATATACACGAGGGCGGAACTGGAATCGCTTTACGAGACCTGCCGCGAATATTCTCTGCCGCTGTTTATCGACGGCGCGCGTCTCGGCTACGGCCTTGCGGCGGAGGGGAGCGGCCTGACGCTGGCGGATATGGCGGCGCTATGCGATGTTTTCTATATCGGCGGCACAAAGGTCGGCGCACTGTTCGGCGAGGCCGTTGTCATACCGAACCCTGAGTTGAAACGCGATTTCCGCTATTACATCAAGCAGTGCGGCGGTATGCTGGCAAAGGGGCGGATGCTTGGAGTGCAGTTCGAGGTCCTGTTCGAGGACGGACTGTATTTTGACATATCGCGCCGCGCGGTGGAGCTGGCGCAGCGTCTGCGCCGTGCGTTCGAGGAAGCGGGCTTTGCGATGCTGTTCGACTCCCCGACGAACCAGCAGTATCCGATACTGCCCGATGAGCTGATAGAAAGTCTTGGCAAAAAATACAGCTTTTCCTTCTGGCAGCGCGTGGACGAAAGCCGCAGCGCCGTGCGCTTCTGCACCAGCTGGGCGACGAGAGAGGAAAATGTTGATGCGCTCATAGCGGATATAGGCAAATGAGAAGCGCCGTATACATCAGCAGCCGCCTTGAAAAGCGGCTGGGAGAGATAAAAAACCATCAGATAACGACGATCACGGCGCCGATGGGCTACGGCAAATCAACGGCGGTCCGCTGGTGGGAGAAAAATCTCGCCGGTGACGCGGTCGTTCTGCGGCAGATGGCGGCGTCCGGCAGCGTATCCGACCTATGGGACGGCTTCTGCCGTCTGCTCCGGCATTATCCCGCGTTCGCGGAACAGGCGGCCGCACTGGGCTGGCCGGAGGATACGCGCAGCCGGGAGCTTTTTGCGGACATTGTCTGCGATGCCGTGCGGGGCGCTGAAAAACAGATATATTATATACTGGACGGCGCGCATTTGCCCGAACGCGGGCTTACCGGACTTGTGCTGTTTCTGGCGGAACGCCTGCCCGAAAACGTGCACCTCGTGTTCTGCTCCCGCGTGCGCCTGTTCGGCGAGGCGGACAGGCTGAAGCTGGGCGGCAGCCTGTGTGAAATAGGGGTCGGCGACCTCATGCTGCATGAGGTCGAGATCGCGGGATACGCTGCGGCCTGCGAAATACCGCTTCCGGAGGATGAGAGAAGGAAGCTGGCGTATTCCAGCGAGGGTTGGATCGCGCTGATATATCTCACCTTCCGCGTATATGAGCAGCAGGGAGTCTGGCGCTTTGACACGGGAGACATTTTCGAACTGACCGATCAGGTCATGTTCACAGGGCTGTCGGAGCGCGAACAGAGCTTTCTTGTCCGATGCAGCGTCGCGCCGGCGTTTTCAAAGGAGCTTGCCGGGCGCCTCTGGCAGGACGGAGACGCCGGGGCGCTGCTCGAGTCGCTGATGAAGGGGAACGCCTTCATAACCTGCGACGACGGTATATACCGCTATCACCACATGCTGCAAAGAGTTGTGCGCATGCGCTTTGAAAAGCTCGGCGATGACGAAAAGGCGGATGTATACAACCGCTTCGGAGAAGGATGCGCAGAAAACGGTGAAAACTTTGCGGCCATGTGTGCGTTTGAGAAAGCGGGTGCGTGGAAAAGCCTGCTCGGGACGCTGGTGTCCGACCGGGGGAACTGCCTTGGCGGCAGCCATGTCGAGACGATAGTCCGCTGGTGCGGGAACTGTCCCGAGGAGGAACTGAAATCAAACCCCGACGCCATACTGTACCTGATGCTCGCGCTTTACAGCATCCAGCGCATACCCGAGATGCTCCGCATGGATTCGCTGCTGCTTGCTTCCGTGCGGGAGGATCCGAATATGCCGGAAAACGAGAGGAAGAACTATCAGGGGGAGAGCCAACTGCTTCTGGGCTTTCTGGCCTATAACGACATTTCCGAGATGAGCCGGTATCACCGGCGGGCGGCCGGGCTTATGGACAGGCAGAGCCGCTGTGTCAACGGCGACAGTCTGTGGACCTTCGGCTCACCCTCTGTCGCGATGATGTACCACAGCAGGGCCGGAGCCTTCGAGCGGGAGAGCATGGACATGTGCGAGTGCATGCCGTATTACGAGCGCCTGACGGGCAGGCACGGAAGCGGAGCGGCACGCCTTATGCGCGCGGAGCTCAGCTTCCTGCGCGGCGAACTGTCCGGGGCGGAGATCGAGTGTCAGCTTGCTCTCGGCGAGGCCGAGCGCAGGGCTCAGCACAGCATCACCGTCGGCGCACGCTTTCTGGAGATGCGGATCGAGCTTCGGCGGGGCCGCCGCGAAAAAGCGCTGAGGATACTCGAGGACTGCCGCGACCGGATGAGACAGCTGCGTCAGAGCATTCTGCTGGATACGCTGGATATATGCCAGGGGTGGCTTTGCGCACTGACGCACGATTTTGAGAGTATACCCGAATGGGTCAGGGAAGGATCGGTCAGCGCGGGCGTGATGCATCCGGCGCTGCCCGCGCTCCAGGTCGTCCGGACACAGGCGCTTCTGGCCGGAAAAGACTGGACGGGAGTTGTCCGGAGCCGGGACGAGAGTCTGGAGCTGTATGAAAGCAGCCATTGCGTGCTGGGCCTCATATATCACCATATCCAGCAGGCTGCGGCGCTTTACCGCCTCGGCGGGAGGGACGCCGCGCTCAAGGAGCTTGAAACGGCAAGGGAACTTGCAGCGCCGGACGGAATAACGGAGCCTTTTGAGGAGCTTGCGGAGTATACGGGACCGATAGAGCCGCCTGTCACGCTTTCGCAGATATGCGAGGCTCACGGGCTTACCCGGCGGGAGACGGAGATCGCGCGGCTTGCCGCGTCGCGGCTGACGAACCGGGAGATCGCGCAGACGCTGTCCCTGTCCGAGTATACGATAAAGAATCACCTCAACCATATTTTTGACAAGTTCGGCATCTCCGGCACGGCGCACAACAAGCGTCAGCGCCTCGGCAGTATCCTATTGCAAAACGAAAATAGTACCTCAGGTTTCAATACCTGAAAAGATGCTCCGCTGTATAATCAAGGGACAGCGGAGCTATTTTTTACAGTCAACAGGAGGGAAATATGAAAAAGAGCTTTGGCCGTATAGCCATTTTATTGATTGCTGTGTTCTGCCTGAGCCTCTGCGCCTGCGGCGGCGGTGGCGAGGAAAAAGAGGTCACAATAACAAATAGCCTTAGTTTCGAGTTGGACATTATGAATATCACCGCGTCCGACGACGACAGCTGGGGAGACAACCTGATCGATAACGGACTCGAACAGGGCGAGAGCATCAGCCTTATGCTCAGCGAGCAGTTTGGCTCGGAGAGCGTCACGGCGGATATCCTTGCCTATGATATGGACGGCGATATGTATGAGTTTTACGGGCTGGAGCTTTCCGGAGGAATGTCCGTCGAGCTCG
>CAKSWM010000041.1 GCA_934511545.1 uncultured Oscillospiraceae bacterium
CGGTAACATACGGCTGCGGCATCATCGCCACCGAACCCGGCTCCTGGCTCATGAGCGCAACGACCTCGGAAGGTTCTGTTTTCCATTCAATGGCAACATCGTTGTCCGGATCAACGCCTGCTGACTGGAGCAGATAACGCAGGTTATATTCCGGAGTCGAGCCCTTGCCCGTTGCATATATCGTTTTGCCTTTAAGATCTGTGAGTGCAGAGACGCTCTCTCCCCTTTCGACGATGTAGAGAACGCCCAGCGTGTTCACCGCAAGCACCTTTATGCCGCCCTCCGTCTTGTTATACAGCACAGAGGCAAGGTTTGCGGGCACCGCTGCGATATCAAGCTCTCCTTTGACCATGAGCGGGGTTATCTCATCAGCCGATCCGGCAATGCTGAATTCATAGCTGTATTCGCTTTTCCCGTTGTCCGCGTTCTCCATTATCTCGATCATCCCAATGGACGTCGGCCCTTTCAGTCCGGCAATGCGCACTGCCGTCTCGTCCTTTTTTTCTCCGCATGCTCCGAGAGCGAACATCGATATCAGCAGCAGTGCGGATATAATAATACTGATAATTCTTTTCATAAAGCACCTCTTACTTTGATTTTGCAATAGCGGTCTTGGCGCTCACCCCGCGCAGCATCCCCAGTTTTCCGGAAAGCGCGCTGATGATATTCTCTTCCGCGTCAATGACAACGCATATTATGGAGATCCCTCTGTCCCTGTATGGTATGCCCATTCTTCCGACGATGTAGCTTCCGAAGTCATGCAGTATCGCGTTGACCTCGGCCGCCGCTCCGGTATCCTCGATAATAATACTCACAACTGCTATGCGTTTGTTCATACACATTCACCTCCAAAACAAAAAATCTCGCCGTATAATACGGCGAGGGTACAGCAACAGCATGACAAAACAATTATCCCATCGCCTTTCCATGCGGGACGTACCCAGATGAGTCAGGACCGATTATGATAACAGTATATCATCTATGGTTTCTTACTGCAATACGCTATTTTTAACAGAGTGTTTACAATTCAGAACGTCCAACTTTAGCTTTTTTATGATAAAATACCCTCGAAAAAATATTGCATATCGGATGTGAGAAAAATGAGCTATATCGAATTCAACAACGTCTGCAAATATTACATCACGGGCGAACACAAGATAACCGCCGCAGATCATATAAGCTTTGAGGTGGAAAAAGGAGAATTCTGCGTTGTTGTCGGACCTTCCGGCGCCGGAAAAACTACTCTTCTGAACATTCTCGGAGGTATGGACACCTGCGACGAGGGCACCATCACGCTTGACGGCAGCGTCATCAGCGGCTATAACAAGCGCCAGCTCACGGATTACAGGCGTTATGATGTGGGATTTGTCTTTCAGTTTTATAATCTTGTGCAGAATCTAACCGCGTTGGAAAACGTTGAGCTTGCAAGCGAAATATGCAGAGAGCCGCTCGACGCGGCCGAAACTCTCAAAAACGTGGGGCTGGCCGAACGTATGGGAAATTTCCCGGCACAGCTTTCCGGCGGCGAACAGCAGCGCGTTGCGATCGCGCGCGCTCTGGCAAAGAACCCAAAAATCCTCCTGTGCGATGAACCCACAGGCGCACTGGACTATAACACCGGAAAAAATATTCTGAAGCTGCTTCAGGACACCTGTCGAAACACCGGAAAAACCGTCATAGTCATCACTCACAACAGCGCGATCACCGCCATGGCGGACAGAGTCGTCAAGGTCAAGAACGGGCGGATCGAAAGTGTCTCGCTTTGCAGCACGCCGCTGCCCGTAGAGCAGATAGAGTGGTGATATCATGAAGCATCACAGCCATACATATACAAAGTTGCTTTGCCGCAGCGTCCGCTCCACGTTTGCCCGCTTCCTCTCAATACTCGCTATTTTTGCCGTTGGTTCCGGATTTCTCGGCGGGCTTATCGCAACTACGCCGGATATGCAGCTGACGGTTTGGGACTATTACAAAGACACCAACATGTTTGACCTCCATTTCAAGGGAACTCTCGGCATTACCGATGACGACCTTGAAAGCGTGCGCAGCCTTGACTATGTTCAGGACGCCATGCCGGCATATGTGACGGACGTCACACTGGATAATTCCGAGGGAAGCTACGTCACAAGAATATATGGTCTTGATATCAATGACGAAAATCTGGTCAACGGTTTTGTGCTCAAAGAGGGACGGCTTCCGCAGAACGAAAATGAATGTCTCGTCTGTGTTCCAAATTCATATTCCGCATCGCACCATATCGGCGAGACATACCGCATTTCAGAGGAAAACAAGGATTACAGCGAGCTCTCCGAAACATATAATTTTGAGGAGCTTACCGCCGTTGGAATGATCGATCTTCCCTATTACATATCCATCGAGAGCGAGACCTCGTCAGTCGGCACGGGAAGTGTGCAGCTGGTCATGTATGTCCTCCCGGAAGCCTACAGCATGGACGTCTGGACCGATATGTATCTGACGCTTAAGGGCGCGTCTGAAATAGATTGTTTTTCGGACGAATATACGGATTATGTCCAGGACTTTGCAGACCGGCTTGAAAGCTTCGGACAGGAACGCTCCGAGATCCGTTATAACGAGATCATAGCGGACGCCCAAAAGGGGCTCGACGATGGCTGGAGCGAATATAACAGCTCCAGAACCGAGGCGGAGACCGAACTTGCGGACGCCCGCGCGGAACTGGACAACGGCTGGTCACAGCTTGCGGACGCCAGAGCCGAGCTTGATGAAGCTCAAGCACAGCTCGCAGACGCCCAGGAGCAGATCAATTCCGCATCCGCGCAGCTGAACAATTCCATCGCCGCCGCGCAGGCTCAGCTTGATGCGTCGCTCTCCGCCGCCGCGGATGAGCAGAAGGAAGCTGCCCGGTCGCAGGTCGATGAGAACTTCGCTCCATATCAGGAGGCGCTCAACGCCCAGCGTGAGCAGCTCGAGGCGCAAAAGAGTTTCATGTCCGAGACGGATTACCAGTCCGCTCTTTCCCTGATTGAAAGCTCTCAGGCAGAGCTGGACGCATCGAAAGCGGCCGCCCTGAACTCCGCCTATGAACAAATCGACGCATCAATTGAGCAGCAGCGCTCCGCGTCACAGGCAGAGATCGACACCACCAAAGCCGCCGGCCTCGCGCAGATCGCTCAAAATCAGGCCCAGCTTGATCAGAAAACACGGGAATACAACGACGGTCTGCGGCAGGCCGACGCATCCGAAGCGGAACTCATCGAGTCAGAGGCCGACTACGAGCAGGCGGAACAGGACGCCGACAGCAAGCTTTCCAACGCTCTCGAAGAACTGAACTCCGCACAGGAGCAGATCGACGAGATCGATATGCCCGAATGGTACATTTTTGACAGGGCCGATACCGTCGGCTTCACCAGCTACAAATCCAATTCCGAAAAAATCGCCGCGATCGCAAAGGTGTTTCCTCTTTTCCTTTTCTTTGTGGCATCGCTTGTCGCATTGACCACGATGACGCGTCTCGTCGAGGAGGAACGCACACAGATAGGAACGCTGAAGGCGCTCGGTTTTTCCGACGGTCACATTCTCGGGTACTATCTTGGATACAGCGCTCTCGCCTGTCTTACAGGCAGCGTCATCGGCATTATCATCGGCTTCAAAACTCTTCCGCCGGTGATCGTCAACGCATACAAGATGCTGTTTACTCTTCCGAAAACGGAAATGCCCTTCCGTCTGGGATACGCCGCCGTCATCACTGCCGCCGCACTCGTGTGCACTCTTGGCGCGACCCTGGCCGCCTGCCTGTCCCAGCTTCGGGAAAAGCCTTCCTCCCTCATGCAGCCCCAGGCTCCAAAGACCGGCAAGCGTATTTTCCTTGAGCACATCAGATTTATCTGGGAACCGATGAAATTCACGCATAAGGTAACTGCGCGAAACATTCTGCGGTATAAGAAGCGCTTTTTCATGACGGTTTTCGGCATTGCCGGATGCAGCGCGCTTCTTGTATGCGCTTTTGGCCTGCGCGATTCGATACACGACATTGTCGATCTGCAATTCGGAGAAATATATAAGTATAATTTCACCTTGTATCTGAAAGAATCCGACGCCGACAAGACCGATCCTTCGATTTCCGGCGTGATATCCGGCTCTCCGTATATAGAGGATACTCTGTGCCTGCACTCCGAGTCCGGGTATATCGACCGCGCCGGAAAGTCCCACAGCGCAAATCTCGTCGTCCCAGAGGACACTGAGGCTATGACGGATTTTGTGACTCTCAGGAAACGCACAAGCGGAGAGGCTATCCCCTTTGACGAAAACTCCGTTATCCTGTCCGAGAAGCTCTGCGAACAGCTGGGTATAAGCGTGGGTGATACCGTCACGGTCAGGAACGCCGACGGAAAGTCCGCCGAGGTAAAGGTGACCGGGATCTGCGAGAACTACATAACAAGCTACGCATATTTTGGCCGAGAGGCGTTTTTCGACGCATTCAGCGGCGTGCCCGAGTATAAAATGGTCTGGGGAAAAATGAGCGATTCAAGCCAGCAGGCAAGAAACGTCGTCTCAAGCGAGCTGCTTTTAAGCGATAACGTTCTCGCCGTCAGCTTCTCGGAAAATATCCGCGAGAGCTTCGGAAACACGGTCGAGAGCATCGATTATATAGTGATCGTGCTTATAATCGCGGCCGGCGTGCTCGCGGTGATCGTCCTTTATAACCTCACGAACATAAATATCTGCGAGCGAAAAAAGGAGCTTGCTACCATCAAGGTCCTTGGTTTTCACGAAAATGAGGTCGCTTCGTATATCTACCGCGAAACAAATATACTCTGCCTTATCGGCGTTGCAGTCGGGCTGGTGCTCGGCATCTGGCTGCACCGGTTTGTCGTTCTTACAGCAGAGGTGGACGCCGTTATGTTCGGCCGCTCAATATACCCCATGAGCTTTGTCTATGCTGCCGCAGTCACGATAGTTTTCATGCTGCTCGTCGAGCTGATAATGCTTGCAAAGCTCAGAAAGATCGATATGGTCGAATCCATGAAAGCGAACGAGTAGCGGAGCGGCGTCTATGTACGATAACTTCTTCACCGGAAAAGAGCATAAAGCATACGAATATCTCGGCTGTCATCCCCATAACGGGGGTGACAGCTGGGATTTTGCTGTTTGGGCCCCAAACGCGGTTTCGGTCTCCGTTTCCGGCGACTTCAACGGCTGGGACCCCGGCAAAACTCCGATGACGAACACCGGCGGCATATGGCGCGCCGGCTCCGTCCGGGCATCCCGCGGCGATAACTATAAATATGCCGTGACTGGGCCGGACGGGACGACCCGTTTAAAAGCCGATCCATTCGCCCTGCACAGCGAAACGGGACCCGCAACGGCAAGCAGGGTCTGGAGCATAGACGGTTTTGAATGGACCGACGCCGGTTATCTTGTTCGGCGCGCGTCCGCCAACAGCAGGAAGCGTCCCGTCAACGTCTATGAGCTGCATCTCGGTTCCTGGAGGAAGCCTCCTGGCGTACTTTATCCAAATTACAGGCAGCTGGCCGATGAGCTTTCCGAATACTGTTTATATATGGGCTATACCCATGTCGAGCTGCTTCCGATCACGGAATATCCATACGGTGGGTCATGGGGCTATCAGGTCACGGGGTACTTCGCGCCGACCTCACGTTACGGCACCCCGCAGGACTTCATGTATTTTGTAGACAGGCTGCACTCACGGAATATCGGTGTCATCATCGACTGGGTGCCCGCGCACTTTTCCCGCGACGCGCACGGCCTCTCTTTTTTTGACGGTACGCCCCTTTTCGAGAGGGCCGACGCTCTCATGGCAAACCATCCCCAATGGGGAACTCTGATATTTGATTATGCCAAGCCGGAGGTAAGGTCGTTTCTGATTTCCTCCGCAATGAGTTTTTTCGACCGTTTTCATGTAGACGGCATAAGAGCGGATGCCGTTTCCTCAATGGTTTTTCTCGACTACGGCAGAAAAGACGGACGCTTCATTCCGAACAGTGAAGGCGGAAATATCTGTTACGAGGCGGTGTCTCTTCTCAGAGAGCTGAACGCCGCGGTCGGCGCCGCTTTCCCCGGCTGCATCACGATCGCGGAGGAGTCCGACAACTATCCGGGTGTTACCCGTCCGGAGGGACTTGGCTTCACATACAAATGGGACATGGGTTTCATGCACGACACGCTCGATTATCTTTCTCTTCCCCACTGCTGCCGCAGCAGTGCGCACAGGAAGCTGACCTTCTCGATGATGTACTGTTTTTCCGAGCGTCATATGCTGGCCTTTTCACACGACGAAGTAGTCCACGGCAAAAAATCCATGCTGGACAAGATGCATGGCAGGTA
Source organism: uncultured Oscillospiraceae bacterium (assembly GCA_934511545.1). Classification (GTDB taxonomy): domain Bacteria; phylum Bacillota; class Clostridia; order Oscillospirales; family Oscillospiraceae; genus CAKSXP01. The sequence continues at coordinate 6,325 of CAKSWM010000041.1, forward strand.
TGAGGAAAAATTCGCGCTTCTGCGGGCGTTCTTCGGCTTTGTATTTGCTCACCCCGGCAAAAAACATATATTCATGGGCGCGGAATTCGGTCAGTTCATTGAATGGGATCTTGACAAACAGCTGGACTGGTTTCTTCTGGATTATCCAATGCACAGCAAATTGCGCGAATATGTTCGCATTCTCAACAAATTCTATAAGCATCAGGATGCGCTGTATTCCATAGACGACTCTTGGGCTGGCTTCCGCTGGCTCAACGCTGACGAAAGCGGACTCTGCTGCACGGCGTTTATGAGGACCGGAGTGTCGGGAACGCATATAATATGCGCATGTAATTTTTCCGATTCCGACGCAAGCCTCACTGTCGGGCTGCCAGCCGCCGGAAAACTGATCCCCGTCTTGAACAGTGATTCCATCCGGTTCGGGGGAAGCGGCAAAGCATGTGTCGGGAAAGCTGCGTCCGCGCCTGCCGGCTTCCGCGAATACAGTCACAGTGCTGTTTTACGGCTCCCCGCACTATCCTGCATCTATTATTTCTTCAAAACCACGGAGGCGGAAAATGAATAACGAAAATAGCGCTTCTGATGATCGTCTGCGGGTTCTCATAGCCGCATCTGAGTTTGCGCCGCTCGCCAAAACCGGCGGGCTGGCCGACGTTGTGGGAACGCTGCCGCGCCAGCTGCGCGGGCTGGGAATAGACGCCCGTGTGGTGCTACCGCTGCACAGGGTAATAAAAGAAAAGCTTTTCCCGGAGCTGACTCATATCACCAGTTTTTATGCCGATATAGGCTGGCGGCGGCAGTATGTCGGCGTTGAAGCCATGGTCTATGACGGCGTTCCCGTGTTTCTTATCGACAACGAACGGTATTTTGGCGGCGAGATATACATGGGCGGCGAAGAAGAGGGCGAACAATACGCCTATTTTCAGCGCGCGATACTGGAGATGCTGCCGCGCATTGACTTTTCTCCGCATATCCTTCACTGCAACGACTGGCATACCGCGGCTATCCCGATGCTTTTGAAAACGCAATATGCAGACGATGCCCGGAATTGTATAAAAACGCTGCTCACGATCCATAACATTGCATATCAGGGCCGGTATTCTCCGGAATTCGTGAGCGATGTTCTGTCCATTCCACACGGGTATATCACTCCCGAATACATTGAATACTTTGGCAGCGCGAGCTTCATGAAGGCGGGATGTGTTTTTGCTGACCGGATCAATACGGTAAGCCCCACATATGCCCTTGAGATCAGGACCCCAGAATATGGCGAAGGTCTGGAGGGCGTGCTGCAAAAAAGAGGCGATTCGCTCGCCGGCATCCTCAACGGCATAGACACACTGTCCTATGATCCGCGCAGCGATCCCGCCCTCCCTGAGAGGCTCAGAGGCAACGCAGCGGAATGGAAAAGCCGCTGCAAACACGCGCTGTGCTCAGAGCTTGGGCTGGAACGGCCCGGATCGCGCCCGCTTATAGGCATGATTGCCCGTCTCACCGAGCAGAAAGGCTTTGACCTTCTCGAAGAGGCCATTGACCGCCTTATGGCGATGAACATACGTTTTGTACTCGTTGGGACCGGAGAACGGCGTTACGAAGAGCAGATGCGCATCGCCGGGGAACGTTATCGCGGCAGGTTTTGTGCGTATATCAAACACGACGAGGCAGCTGCACGGCGCGTTTACGCCGCCTCGGATATGTTCCTTATGCCATCACGTTTTGAGCCCTGCGGCATTTCTCAGATGATCGCAATGAGGTACGGTTCCGTGCCGATAGTACGCGAAACAGGCGGTCTCTGCGATACCGTCCGGCCCTTCTGCTCTTCGGGCGGAAAAGGAACCGGATTCACCTTCCGGCAGTATGCCGCTGATGATATGATAGATGCCGTCTCCCGCGCGGTAGACCTTTACGAAAACCATAAAGAGACTTTTAATATACTGATTGAAAATGCAATGGCGGAGGATTTCGGCTTTTCGGACCCGGCAAAAAAATATGCCGGGCTGTATGGCGAATTGATTTGATATGTATGTAATTCTTGGCGCTGAAGTAAGCGAGATATGGACGGATGGCGGACTGGAAGTTCGTTATTCCGGCGGCCGCCGCATTGAACTCGGATCAATGCCGGCCGACCTCAGTCCTCTCGAAAAGGAATACTGTCTTGCCTCATTTGATCTTCAAAGTGATCCCGGCCGGAGGCGGGTCCTTTCCGGTCCGCACGACTGGCTGTATCTGCCCGAGATGCTGCGGCTGCTCATTGACCGGGATGCACTCTCCTGGGAAAACGCTTTGGAGATAGTTTTCTTTTCCTTTGAGCTGCCTGAAAGCGGTTTTGATGAGGAACCTCTCGACGGGATAAACCCGCGGTTGAGCAGACTTTGGAACAGATTCAAAGCGGACCTGGCCGCCGGAATCGAACACGATCACCGTAATATGCTTTACAGAACCCCAACCGGCGCCGTTGTCTGCGGCTCCGAAGTTTTTCTGAGAGCCGCGGACAAAAGCACTTTCTCTCCCGCTGCGGAGCTGATGATCGGCGGCGACGTTATACGATGTGAGAAGGATGGTGGAATCTTCTCCGCGCGCGTCGTCCTCCCCACCGCACCCCAACTCCTGTTCTATAAATTCCGGCTTGTCCTTGGCGGGATCTGTGTTGAAGAAGCAAAAGAACACAGCATCACTGTTTATTCTCCCGATTTCGTTACCCCGTCAAAATTTCGCGAATGCACCATGTATCAGATCTTCCCCGACCGCTTCTGCCGCCGGGGAAAGCAAAATGCCGAACACCACCACAAAATGGGGCGGACGGCCGAACTGCATGAAAACTGGTCAGAACCCGTAAAATGGGCTCCGTCGGACGGCGAAGAGCATTATGTGCCTAACGACTATTACGGCGGAAATATCGCGGGGATCATCGACATGCTCCCCTATCTTGCGTCTTTGGGCATAAGCGCCATATACCTTAATCCGATTTTTGAAGCAGACTCCAATCACAGGTATAATACTGCCGATTACCGCAGGGTCGATCCGATGCTCGGGACCGAAGAGGATCTCAAGCAGCTCTGTATCAGCGCAAAAGAACTCGGCATCAGCATCGTTCTGGACGGAGTTTTCTCACACACGGGTTCAGACAGCGTATATT
>CAKSWM010000042.1 GCA_934511545.1 uncultured Oscillospiraceae bacterium
TCTGTCGGCAAAAAGGTGCAGAGCGCAATAACCTCTGCGGTCGAATCCATGACCGGAATGGATGCGGAGGTCAACGTCCGCATTTCCGGCGTCGCATTCGAAAAGAACTGACCTATTTTAACAGCGTGGGAGGACAGATATGACCAGAACAGCGGCAAGAGAGATCGCCGTCCGGCTCTCCTTCGGCGAGTCCGTGACCTCCGGCGGAGCCGGAGCCATAGAAGAGTTTTTCGACAGGGACTACTATGACTCACTGACGGGAGAGGACGAGCTTTTCTCCGAATATCCGGGAGAGAAGGAGATCGCATATATAACCAGACTCGTCGGGGGCGTCCGCGAAAAGCGGGAGGAACTGGATTCTTATATAGAAAAGTATTCCCGCGGCTGGAAGCTCGGGCGCATATCCCGCATAAGCCTGGCCGTCCTCCGCTGCTGCATGTACGAGATACTCTATATGCCCGATGTGCCGAACGCGGCCTCGATAAACGAGGCGGTGGAGCTTGCAAAGGGATATGAGGAGCCGGAGACCGTTTCTTTCATAAACGGGATCCTCGGCAGCTTCGTTCGTGGAGAGGTTGAAAATGGAGAAACAGACTCTGACGGTAACTGCACTGAATAACCGAATAAAGGATCTTTTTGAGCTCGACCCGCTTCTTGCAGACGTCTGCGTGAGGGGCGAGCTCTCAAACTATAAGATATATCCGTCCGGACACCATTATTTCACGCTCAAGGACAAGGAAAGCTCCCTGCGCTGCGTAATGTTCCGCAGCAGCGCATCAAAGCTGCGCTTTCGTCCGGAAAGCGGGATGGGAGTCACCGCTGCGGGCAGTGTCCGGGTGTATACCCGCGACGGCGCCTACCAGCTTTACTGTACGTCGCTGATGCCGGAGGGGACCGGCGACCTTCAAATAGCCTTTGAGCAGCTCAAGGCAAAGCTTGACGCCGAGGGTCTGTTTGACCCCGCGCACAAAAAGCCCCTGCCCAGATTCCCGCGCCGCATCGCCGTTATAACCTCTTCGGCGGGCGCGGCCGTGCGCGATATCATCCGCGTGCTTGGAAAGCGCTGGCCCATGTGCGAGGTGATAGTATTGCCCGTGCGTGTCCAGGGCACGGAGGCCCCGCCGGAGATCGTCGGTGCGATAAGATACGCCAACCGATGGAATGTCGCGGACCTTATCATAACCGGGCGCGGCGGCGGGTCGATCGAGGACCTCTGGGCGTTCAACGACGAGCGGGTGGCCAGAGCGATATATGACTCCGAACTGCCTGTCATCTCCGCCGTCGGACATGAGCCGGATGTGACGATCTCGGACTATGTCGCCGATATCCGCGCGGCAACGCCGTCAAACGCGGCAGAGCTTGCAGTGCCGGATGCCGAAGAATTCCTGGCGTCGCTCGCAACGGCGGGGACGCGCATCGACAGGGCGGAGGAAAAGAAGCTGGCCCGGTGCGCCGACAGACTGCGCGAGCTGGCATCCCGCCGGATCATGACGAGCCCCATGGCCTATGTTGATCAAAAGCGGATGGAGCTGGACTATGCTTCGGAAAAGCTCGCAACGGCGGCGCACAGAAAGTTTTCAAAAAAACGTGAGGAATATATCTCGCTTGCATCAAAGCTTGATGCGCTCAGCCCGCTGAAAGTGCTGACGCGCGGCTATTCCGTTGCAACAACGGGAAGCGGGGAGCTTGTAAAGAGCGTTAAGCAGGTATCAAACGGCGACAGGCTGAGCCTGCGCCTTTCGGACGGCAGCATAGCCTGCCGCGTTACGGAGGAAGAATGAAAATGGAGAAAAACATGAGCTTTGAACAGTCCATAGCCAGACTGAGCGAGATCGTAACGAAGCTTGAAAAGGGAGAGGCGCCGCTGGCCGAGTCGCTGGAGCTTTTTGAGGAGGGCACGTCCCTCATAAATGTCTGCACAAAAATGCTTGACGAGGCGGAGCAGAAGGTGGTGAAGCTCCGCAAGGGTGCGGACGGATCGCCCGAGGAGCTGCCGCTGGACCCGGAGGAATGATATATGACTGCCTATGAAAGATACCGCGAACTGGTCGAGCGCGAGCTGCGGGAGTTTATGGCCGGGAATGAAGACATGCCTCAGCACAGGCTGATCGAGGCGATGCGGTACAGTCTGCTTGCCGGCGGCAAGCGGATAAGGCCGGTGCTTGTTCTCGAGTTCTGCGCTGCGGCGGGCGGAGACGCGAAAAGCGCCCTGCCGGCTGCCTGCGCTGTTGAGATGCTGCATACATATTCTCTCATTCATGATGATCTGCCCTGCATGGACAACGACTCCCTGCGCCGCGGCAAGCCGACAAATCATATCGTCTACGGCGAGTTTACGGCAACGCTTGCAGGGGACGCGCTCCAGGCGGAGGCCTTCGGCGTTATCATGAGAAGCCCTCTTCCGGCGCAGGTGCGCTGCGGCTGCACGGAATATCTAGCCGGCGCGGCCGGAGTTGACGGGATCTGCGGCGGACAGCAGCTCGATATGGAGGGCGACGGAAAAAGCCTCTCGGAGGACGAGCTTGCCGAGATCCACTCCAGAAAGACTGGATCGCTTCTCTCGGCTGCCTGCGCTATGGGTGCGGTGTGCGGCGGAGCGGACGAGGAACAGATTGAGGCCGCGCTCATATACGGCGCCGCGCTCGGCACGGCGTTCCAGATACGCGACGATATGCTCGATGTGCTCGCGGACGAGAAAGTGCTTGGAAAAAACATCGGCTCGGACGCAAAGGAGGGCAAGACGACCTTCATGACGCTGTGGGGCGCAGACGAATGCCAGAGGCGCGTCTCGCGGCTGACGGAATATGCCGTGGACACGATGAAAAAAGCCTTCAAAAGCCCGGAAGAGCTGATAGAGCTTGCAAACATGCTGGTAAACCGCATGAACTGAATATGCACTGAATAATGAATATTTATCGCCCGCGTGTATTGAAAACGCGGGCGATATTTGTTATTATAACTTTGTGTACCTTTTGGAAAAAGGATCGCAAATACGGCAAAGAGGGCGCGGAAGCGCCTGTTTGAGGATAGACACAAGTGAGTATACTGGAAAATATAAATTCGCCCGAGCAGCTGCGCCGGCTCGACGAGAACCAGCTTGTCGAGCTCTGCGCGGAGCTCAGGCAGTTTCTGATAGAGAACGTCTCCAAAACCGGAGGGCATCTGGCCTCTAACCTCGGCGCTGTGGAGCTTACCGTCGCACTGCATCGGGTCTATGACACCTCGCGTGACCGGATAGTGTTCGATGTCGGCCACCAGAGCTATGTACACAAGATACTGACCGGACGCAGAGACAGATTCTATTCGCTGCGCACACTGGGCGGCATCTCCGGCTTCCCGAAACCCCGTGAATCGGACGATGATGCATTCATTGCGGGACATGCGTCAAACTCGATATCGGCGGCTCTCGGAATGGCGAGGGCGAGAACGCTCATGCACGAGGACTATGCGGTCGCGGCCGTCATCGGCGACGGCGCGATGACGGGCGGCCTGGCCTATGAGGGACTGAGCGACGCCGGAGAGAGCGGAGAACCGCTGGTCGTTATTCTCAACGACAACGGAATGAGCATAAGCCGCAATGTCGGCGGCATCGCGCGTCTGCTTTCCAGGTCCCGCGTGCGTCCGGGCTATCTAAACTTCAAAAGAGTATACCGAAAGACGATCGGCAGGGTCCCGCTGCTGTACCGGTTTGCCCACAACGTCAAGGAAAAGGTCAAATCGCTGATACTGCATACGGGCATGTTTGAGGATATGGGTTTTAACTATCTCGGCCCGATTGACGGACACGACGTGGTAAAGCTTGAAACGGTGCTGCGCTGGGCGCGAGAAATGGACGAGCCGGTGCTGCTGCATGTAATAACGCAGAAGGGCAAGGGATACGCGCTTGCGGAGGAAAGCCCCGGACTTTATCACGGGGTCAACCCGTTCGATCCCGAACGGGGCGTGACTCTGCCTGCGGCAAAGGATTTTTCCGCCGTTTTTGGCGAGGAACTGTGCAGAATGGCCGGAAAAAATGACAGGCTCGTTGCGATAACCGCGGCCATGACTGCGGGCACCGGCCTTGAAAAATTTGCGGAGAGCTATCCTGAGCGGTTTTTCGATGTCGGCATCGCAGAGGGGCATGCCGTCACCATGGCAGCCGGAATGGCCAAACAGGGACTGGTTCCCGTTGCCGCTATCTATTCGACCTTCCTTCAGCGGGCCTATGACATGCTGATCCATGACGTCGCGCTCCAGAAGCTGCATGTCGTCCTCGGCGTTGACAGAGCGGGAATAGTCGGGCGCGACGGCGAGACGCATAACGGTGTCTTTGATGTGAACTATCTGACAAGCGTTCCGAATATGGCGATATTCTGCCCTTCGTCCTTTGCGGAGCTGCGCGATATGCTGCACCTGGCGGTTGAAAAGGTCAAGGGGCCGGTCGCCGTCCGCTATCCGCGCGGCGGCGAGGGAATATACAAAGCGACGACCGCAAAGGAACCCGTCGCCGTGCTGAGAGAGGGCAGGGATATCTGCATAGTGAGCTACGGCATAATGATAAACCAGTGTCTCAAGGCCACAAAGCTTCTCGAAAAGCGCGGCCACAGCGTGAAGCTCGTTAAACTCAACCTTATAAATCCGCTCGACTGCGAGCATCTGGCGGCCCTTGCGGCAGAGTGTGGGAGAATACTCGTTGTCGAGGACGAGTGCAATGCCGGATGCGTGGGCGAACGCCTGCTCTGCGCGGCGGAAAAATGCGGCGTGCTGTTTGAAAGAGCAAAGCTTCTCAACCTCGGCAGCGGCATTGTGACCCATGGCAGTCCGGAGAGACTTTATTCGGTCCTCGGGCTGGACGCGGAGTCGATCGCGAATACGGCGGCGGAGATGATCCCGCCGGAAACGGCAAGGAGCGGTGAATAAGTGAAGAAGCAGAGACTTGACCAGCTTATATTCGAAATGGGCCTTGTGCCCAGCCGCGAGCGCGCGAAAACAACTATAATGAGCGGCCTTGTTTTCGTGGACGGACAGCGCGCGGACAAACCGGGCATGTCCGTTTCTCCGGAGAGCGAGATTGAGGTTCGCGGCGATGCGATACCATATGTCAGCCGCGGCGGGCTCAAGCTTGAAAAGGCACTGCGCGTTTTCGGCATAGATCCGGCAGGATATACCTGCATCGACTGCGGTGCGTCAACGGGCGGTTTTACGGATGTTCTGCTCAAGAACGGTGCGGCAAAGGTCTATGCCGTTGACGTCGGCTACGGCCAGCTTGCGTGGAGTCTGCGCAATGATGCGCGCGTGGTTGCAATGGAGCGCACGAATGTGCGGTATCTGACGCGTGAGCAGATACCGGAGCCTATGGACATGGCCGTCATGGACCTGAGCTTTATTTCCTTGCGGCTCGTTCTTCCGCCGGTCTATGAACTTCTGCGCGACGGGGCATATACCGTGTGCCTTGTCAAGCCGCAGTTCGAGGCCGGCAGGGAAAAGGTCGGGAAAAAGGGCGTTGTAAGGGACAAAAGCGTGCATATCGAAGTATTGGAGAATTTTCTCCGGTTTGCAAAGGAAACGGGCTTTTCGGTCCGCGGCGTGGACTATTCGCCGATCCGCGGGCCTGAGGGAAACATAGAATACCTCGGCTGGCTTCAGAAGAGCGGAGAGCCATCTGCGGAGGTGGGTGTTGCCGCAATAGTGGAAGCTTCGCATGAGGCACATAAGGAGCGGGAAAATGGCTGAAATAATCGCTCTCTGTCCGAATGTTTTCAGGGATTCCGGACTGAAAACAACTTTGGAAGCAAAAAGGATACTGGAAAAGGCGGGATTTGAGACCGCCGTCAGCACGGTGTTCAGGGCCGGAGGAAACAGGGGCGTGCCCCAAAACGTTGAGTTGAGCCCGATAGAGGAGAGCATCAGAAGGGCGAAGCTCATCGTATCATTTGGAGGCGACGGAACGATCCTGCATACGGCAAGGGCGGCCGTCGGCAGCGAGGTGCCGATAATCGGCGTTAATCTGGGAACCAAGGGCTTCATGGCAGAGCTCGAGCCGAACCAGCTTGATATGCTCGTAAAAGCCGCAAAGGGCGATTTTGTTCCCGAATACCGCATGATGCTGGACGTGAGCCTTATACGCGAGGGCGAGACGATCTATTCCGATTCCGCGCTCAACGACGTCGTCGTGTCCGGTATTGCGCATACGGTGCATCTCAAGGCATGGGGAGACGGACAGCTTATGACGGAGTTTTCCGGCGATGGGATAATTCTTGCAACGCCGACGGGCTCGACGGCCTACTCGATGTCCGCGGGAGGTCCGCTTGTCGAACCTACGGCCGAGAATATAATCCTGACGCCTATCTGTTCGCACGCGCTCATTTCGCGCAGCTTTGTCCTTGCTCCGGAGCGGAGCGTCCGCGTTCAGCTCCCCCGGCTGTCCGTGAACAGGCGGGCGGTGCTTTCGGTCGACGGCGGAGATACGATCTCTCTGCGGACAGGCGATGAACTGACGGTATCCCGCTCGAAATACAGAACGCTGATCGCGCATGTCGGCGATAAGACCTTTTATGACGTAGCCTATGAGAAATTGGGAGAAAGAAAATGAAAAACGACAGACAAGCGAAAATACTTGAGATAATATCTTCGCAAGATATTGAAACGCAGTCTCAGCTCATGGAAGAGCTGCAAATGCGCGGAATAAAGAGCACCCAGGCAACGCTTTCGCGAGACATAAAGCAGCTTCGCCTGGTCAAGGAACAGGCGCCTGACGGAACATATCGTTACCGTGCGGTATCCAGGATCGAGCACTTCGGCAGCGAGGAACGCCTTCGCACGATATTCCGCGAGAGCGTGACGAGCTTTGACATGGCTCAGAATATCGTTGTCATAAAAACACTGCCTGGACTTGCAAACGCCGCGGGTTCCGCCATTGACTCGATGGATATAAACGGGCTTGTCGGCACGCTGGCCGGTGATGATACGCTGTTTCTTGCCATGCGCGATATCAGCGCCGCCGAACTGTTCTGTGAAGAGATCCAATCAATGCTGTGAAGGGTCGATGAGATATGCTGCATGAGCTTCATATTGAGAATATTGCCGTCATTGAACGCGCGGATGTGGAGTTTTTGCCCGGCCTGAACATCCTGACCGGCGAGACGGGCGCGGGCAAATCGATAGTGATAGACTCGCTCGGCGCAGTGCTCGGCGGCAGAACGAGCCGCGAGCTTGTGCGCCGCGGCACGGAAAAGGGTCTGGTCAGCGCCGTGTTTGATGCTGACGGCACGGAGGACTGGTGCGAGGAGAACGGCATAGACCCCGAGGACGGGAGTCTGCTTCTGCTCAGACGCATCGGTTCGGATGGCAAGAGCGTCTGCCGCGTGAACGGCGCTGCCGTGACCGCGGCGCAGCTGCGGGAGCTTGGAGCGCTGCTGCTGGATATCCACGGGCAGAACGACGGCCGACAGCTTCTGGACGAGAGCCGTCATCGCGGCTATCTCGACCGTTTCGGCGCACTGGAGAAGGACAAGGCTTCCTTTGCGGCGGCCTATGACCGGTGGAAGGCCACAAAGCGCGAGATAGAGCGGCTCTCGATGGACGAGCTGGAAAAAGAGCAGCTGACGGACAGCCTGAAAGCGCGTATTGAGGAGCTGGAGAACGCGCAGCTGCGCGCCGGCGAGGAGGACGAGCTGACCGCGCGCAGTGACCTGATGCGGCACTCCGAAAAGCTCTGCGGGGCTATTGACGAGGCATATGGCCTGCTCTATGGCGAGAATGAAAGCGCCTTCGATACCGCTTCCGCAGCTCAGAGCGCCCTCGCGCGTGCCGCGCAGCTGAGCGCGGACGTCGCCGCGGTAGAAAAGACGATAAACGAGGCTGTAATAAGTCTTGAGGATGCGGCGGAGACGCTGCGGGATCTGCGTGCTGAGCTGGATTTTTCGCCCGGGGAGTATGACGCCGTGCTCTCCCGTCTTTCTCTGATAAGAAGGCTGGAGAAAAAATACGGCGGGGACGAGACGGAGCTTTTGCAGAGCCTTGACGAAAGCCGGGCTCGGCTGGACGAACTGGATTATTCGGATGATAAAATAGAGAGATTACGCGAAAAACTATCCCAATACGAGACGGAAGCGCTTGAAGAGGCCAAAAAGCTCTCTGCCAGACGCGCGGAGTGCGCGCGGCGGCTAGAGAAGAACATAGAAGCGGAACTCCGGGAGCTCAGTATGCCCTCCGTTGTGTTCCGTGTTGAAATGCTGCCCGTGAGGACCGATACCGGGTTCGACAGCAGCGGCTGTGACGAGGTCAGATTCCTTATGTCCGCAAACGCGGGCGAGGAGCCGGGAAGAATATCGAAGATCGCCTCCGGCGGCGAGCTGTCGCGCATCATGCTTGCGATGAAAAACGCATTCGCCGGCAATGATCCGGTGCAGTCCATGGTGTTCGACGAGATCGACACCGGCGTTTCGGGAATCGCGGCACAGCGCGTCGGCGAGAAGCTGGCGCAGCTGTCCGGCGCCAGACAGGTCATCTGCGTCACGCACCTGCCGCAGATCGCGGCGATGGCGGACGCACATTTCTGCATCCGGAAGAGTGAATCGGGCGGAAGAACGTACACGGAGATAACTCCGCTTGACGAAGACGGGCGGCTGCACGAGCTTGCGCGCCTGCATGGCGGAGAGAATATAACGGAAACGACGCTCAGGAGCGCTTCTGAACAGCTTCTGGCGGCGGAAAGCTTCAAAAAAGCGCACAGAACATAAGCAAAAGTCATCGGACACGCCGCGGACGCGAAAAACGGCGGATGCAGCGCCCGATGAAGCTTGACAAAGAGAAAATACTCCTGTATAATCAGGCGAAGTAAAAACGCGGAGAAGAGCACAAGTAGTCGGTGCATACCCTGCAAAGAGAGACCCTGCATGCTGAAAAGGGGAGAGGGCGCGTACCCGGTGAATACAGCTCGGAGCGGCGCACCGAAAACGGGAACGTGAGTAGGCTGCGACGGGGGCGCCCGGTATAGCGCGGGAGTGCATGCCGCACTTCACGAGGGCCGCGCAGCGATGCGCCGCCGAACCAGAGGTGGTAACACGTTTATCAGAACGTCCTCTGTCCATTCGGACAGAGGACGTTTTTTATACGCTGAAATACTTTTTGAAATATAAGGAGAAATAATATGGGTATTTATGAAGAACTGGTGGCACGCGGACTGATAGCCCAGGTCACCGACGAGGAAGAGATAAAAGAGCTTATAAACAACGGCAAGGCCACGTTCTATATCGGCTTTGACTGCACTGCCGACAGCCTGACCGCTGGCCATTTCATGGCGCTGACGCTGATGAAGCGGCTGCAGATGGCCGGAAACAAGCCCGTTGCCTTGATCGGCGGCGGCACGACGATGATCGGCGATCCCTCCGGCCGCACCGACATGCGCAA
>CAKSWM010000043.1 GCA_934511545.1 uncultured Oscillospiraceae bacterium
GTATTGCCGCCGAAGGTCCAGTTTCCCATGCTGTAATATATGTAATGACCGTTGTATACCTCATACGGCTGAAGCGTATGCGGGTGACTGCCCATGACGATGTCTGCGCCCGCGTCTATCGCGGCGTGGCCCTGCTCGTATTGCAGGGCGTTCACGTCATAGCTCCCCTCGTCGCCCCAGTGCAGGCAGGCGATAATGAATTCCGCGCCGTTGTCCTTCAGTGCCTGTATGCCGGCCTGGATCGAAGCGACGCTGCCGAAGGAGACGGCGTAGACCCCGATGGTCAGATCGCCCGTTTTGCAGATCGTCCACTCGTCGCGCCCGGCATAGCCGATGCCCGCGCCGTCGAGCGCGGCCTTGGTGTCGGCATAGCCCTGTTCGCCGTAATCGAGCACATGGTTGTTGCCGAGCGTGACGAAATCAACGCCGCCTTCGGTGAGGATGTTCACATACTCGGGCACGGCCCGGAAAACGAAGTTCTTGTCCGTCGGCACGCTGTAATCGGAAAGCACGCACTCAAGGTTGGCGATCGTGAAGTCGTCGTCCAGGAACCAGTCCCGCGTCAGAGCGAAGGGATAGGCATAATCGTCTCCGACGGTGTTGTTGTATGAGTTTGACAGAGCTGCGTTATAGATGGAGGATGCCAGTGTGCAGTCGCCTATCATGGAAAAGGTGTAATACTGCGGCTCCGGGATCTCATCGGGAACGGGAGTTTCCGGCGCCGGAGTGTTTTCGAGAGGATGCGGCATCTGGGTGGGCTCCTCCAAAGGTGCGGCTGTTTCGGGCGCGACGTTTCCGGCGCTCACGGCGGGGGAGCGGGCCGCGCCGTAGCTTGCCGAGAAAAGGCAGAGGCACAGCACGGCGGCGCAGGACAGTATTCTCTTTATGGCAAGCCTTATTTCTTTATCTGTCATGGTTTGCGTTTCGTCCTTTTTCGGAGAGATGCGGCCTTAATGCGTGGCCTTCATGGCGAGATAGGCGTTTATAAAGCCGTCGATGTCGCCGTCCATAACGGCGTTTATGTTGCCGTTTTCATAGCCGGTGCGCGCATCCTTGGCAAGGGTGTAGGGCATGAAAACATAGCTGCGGATGGCGGAGCCGAAATCGATCTTCATCTGGACGCCCTTGATGTCGCTTATCTTTTCAAGATGCTCGCGCTCCTTGATCTCGGCGAGCTTTGCGCGCAGCATGTCCTTGCAGTTTTCGAGATTCTGGAAATGACTGCGCTCGACCTGTGAAGCTACGACGATGCCGGTAGGGATATGGGTCAGGCGAACGGCGGAGGAGGTCTTGTTGACCTTCTGTCCGCCCGCGCCGGAGGAGCGGTAGACGTCCATCTTTATGTCCTCGTCGCGCAGTTCGATCTCGGTCGTGTCCGTTATTTCAGGCATGACCTCAACGGCGGCGAAGCTTGTCTGACGCCTGCCGGAGGAGTCGAACGGGGAGATGCGGACGAGGCGGTGCACGCCGTTCTCGCTCTTGAGGTAGCCATAGGCGTTCTCGCCCTCGATCTTGATCGTGGCGGATTTGATGCCGGCTTCCTCGCCGTCGAGCCAGTCGAGCAGGGTGTATTTGTAGCCGTGGCGCTCCGCCCAGCGGGTGTACATGCGGTAGAGCATGCTGGCCCAGTCCTGAGCCTCGGTCCCGCCTGCGCCGGGGTGCAGGGTCAGTATCGCGTTGTTTGCGTCGTATTCTCCGGAGAGCAGGGTCGAAAGGTGCGCCTGCTCGAGCTCCTGGTCAAACTTTTCATACCCGGAAACGAGCTCGTCGAGCATGCTCTCGTCGTTCTCTTCGAGGGCCATTTCGCATATGGTATACAGGTCCTCCCACTGGGCGTTGAGCTTTTCGTAGTTTGCGACCTTGTTCTTGAGCTGCTTTGTGCGCTGGAGCACCTTCTGGCTGGTCTGAGGATCGTTCCAGAAGCCCTCCTGGGCGGCCTCGTTTTCCAGCTTTTCGATCTCCTTGCGCAGATCGTCGAGCTTGAGCGCGTTTTTGAGGGTCTCGAGCCTCGGCTTCTGAGCGTTGAGCTTTACCTTGTATTCTTCAAATTCAAGCATATATGATACCTCTGTATAGTTAAATATTTTTTCGCGTATTAAAATATTATAAACAAAAAAACCGCGTCTGTAAATAGCCATCTGGCCCGGCGGAGCGGGAATTGGCGTTCGGAAGCGCAAACCCGGCCCGGAAGCTTTGTTCCGGTGTAAAAGAATAACACAATAGTTCCGTATTAGTGCAGATTTACTCTTTAATTATGCACGGATGTTTGATATAATCATAATGAGTAAAAAGCGGCCAGCGCCGTAAGATAAAGAGAGTGAGGTTTCAACCAATGATTTCACATGGGAAAGAGGTAAAGGTTTTCGCCGGAAATTCCAATGTCGCCCTTGCCGAGGGCATATGCCGCAGCCTGGGAAAGCCCCTTGGAAAGTCCGAGAGCAAGACTTTTGCCGACGGCGAGTGTTCCGTCTCCATTTATGAGCCCGTCCGCGGCTGCGACGTTTTTATTGTCCAGTCGACCTGCAAGCCCGTCAACGACAACCTGATGGAGCTTCTTATCATGATCGATGCGATGCGCCGCGCCTCCGCCGGACGCATCACCGCAGTCATCCCCTATTTCGGCTATGCCCGTCAGGACCGCAAGGCCAAGAGCCGCGATCCTATCTCCGCGAAACTTGTTGCAAACCTTCTGACAGAAGCCGGTGCGGACAGAGTGCTCACAATGGACCTGCACGCAAACCAGATCCAGGGCTTCTTCGACATCCCTGTTGACAACCTTCTCGGCTCCGCCCTCTTCTCCAGCCACTTTATCGAAAAGTTCGGCAGAGGAAACGAGGACCTCATGGCTGTGTCTCCCGACGTCGGCAGCACCGCCCGCGTCCGCAACTTCTCCCATAAGCTCGGCGTCAATATGGCCATCGTTGACAAGCGCCGCGAAAAGGCCAACCAGTCCGAGGTCATGAACATAATCGGCAATGTCGAGGGCAAGACGGTCCTCCTGCTCGACGACATGATCGATACCGCCGGAAGCTTGACGGGAGCTGCAAAGGCCCTTGTGGAGATCGGCGGAGCAAAGGAGATATATGCCTGCGCATCCCACGGCGTTCTCTCCGACCCCGCGATCGAGCGCATCCAGAACAGCTATATCAAGGAAGTTCTGCTGCTCGACACCATCCCCTATCCCGCGGATAAGCCCGTCTGCGACAAGATCAAGTATCTCTCCGTCGCGCCGCTCTTTGCCGAGGCGATCGAGCGTATATACGAGGAAGTCTCCATCTCCTCCCTGTTCGACTGAGTTATGCTGTTCGGTGGAAGCGGAGTTTCCCGGCTCGTCGTTTTTCTCGGCAACCCGGGGCTGAAGTATTCCGGGACGCGGCACAACGTCGGCTTCATGACGGCGGACGCGATCGAGAAAAAAACGGGAGTCAGCATAAACCGCGCAAAGTTCAGGGCGCTGACCGCAAGGTGCGAACTTGGCGGGGAAAGCGTGCTGCTGATGAAGCCGCAGACCTATATGAACCTGTCCGGGGAGGCTGTGGCCGAGGCTGCAAAATTCTATAAGACCGCGCCGGAAAATGTGCTTGTGGTGTGCGACGACGTCTCGCTGCCCTGCGGCAAGCTCCGGTTCCGCACAAAGGGCTCCGCCGGGGGACATAACGGACTCAAGAGCATCATATCCTGTCTGGGCAGCGATGCGTTCCCGCGCCTGAAGATCGGCGTCGGTTCGCCGCCGCACCCGGATTACGACATGGCGGACTGGGTGCTCGGCGTGTTCCGCGATCAGGATGCCGTTGACATCGCAAAGGCGGTATCGAACGCGGCGGACGCTGTCGAGTGCTTCATAAGAGACGGCGCGGAACGTGCGATGAACAAATACAACTGAATATACTAAAAAAAGAGAAGGGTAGAGCTGTAAAATGGCTCTGCCCTTTTTTACGGGAAACAGGGAGTGTTTTTCATTGCGGAAAAGTCACCTCTGGGAGAAGAACTGTTCCCGGCAGAGAAAACGTAATTGGAGAACGGACAAATATCAGAAAACACGCGGTGGGAAAAGCGGAGAGCCGGAAGCGAAAAATATCAAGGAGACAACATATATGAAAAAGCAGTGTATAGCCATGCTTCTGGCGGGTGGACAGGGCTCGCGCCTGCACGCGCTGACGCGCTCGGACGCAAAGCCGAACCTTTCCTTCGGCGGCAAATACCGCCTTATCGATTTTGCTCTTTCAAACTGTTCGAATTCCGGCATAGATACCGTCGGCGTGCTGACGCAGTACCGTCCGCTGGAGCTAAACCGCTATATCGGCTCGGGCCAGCCCTGGGACCTCGATATTTCGGACGGCGGCGTGTGCATACTGCCGCCCTACCGGACGGATGGAGAAAACGGCCGCTGGTTCAGCGGCACGGCGGACGCCGTGTATCAGAACATGGGCTTCATCGGGCTTTATGATCCTGACTATGTGCTCGTTCTCTCCGCGGATCATATTTATAAGATGGACTATTCAAAGCTGCTGCGCGAGCATATCCGTTTCGGCGCGGACTGCACCGTCGCCGTGCGCCGCGTGGAGCCGGCGGAAGCCTCCCGCTTCGGCATAGTGTGCATTGACGCGGACGGAGAGATATGCGGGTTCGAGGAAAAGCCGCGGCATCCGAAAAGCGACCTTGCCTCCATGGGCATATATGTTTTCAGGTGGGAAAAGCTGCGTGAATACCTGATAAGGGACGAAACGGATCCGGATTCGGAAAACGACTTCGGCAAAAACGTCCTTCCGGCGATGCTGCACGGGGGCGCGTCGCTGCGGGCCTACCGCTTCGGAGGATACTGGCGGGACGTCGGAACGATAGGAAGCTTCTGGGACGCAAACATGGATATGCTTTCGCCCGGGACTATCGGCCTTTTTGACCCAGCCTGGCCGATACGGACGCGGAGCCCGATACTTCCGCCCCACTTTACGGGCAGAAACGCCTCCATAAGCCATTCGATAGTGTCCGAGGGCTGCACTGTTCTGGGCGCCGTGTGCAGCTCGGTCCTGTCAACAGGCGCAGTCGTGGAGGAGGGCGCGAGGGTCGAATACAGCATACTCATGCCCGGCTCGCGGGTCTGCGCGGGTGCGCTCGTGCGCTATGCGATAGTGGGAGAGGGTACGGTCGTCTGCGAAGGCGCGCTCGTCGGCTCGCCGCCTGACGGGAGCGGGAGCTGGAGCACGGCGACCTGCGGCCCCGGCCTCACGGTAGGCGCGGGAGCCGTCGTTCCCGCCGGGGCGATGCTGTTTGACAGCGTTGGGGAGGTGTGCCCGGCATGAACGACCTGCACGGGATAGTATACGCGTTTCGCTCGCCGGAGCATCTCGGCGAGCTGGTGGGGCACAGAACGTGCGCGGCGATACCCGTCTGCGGGCGGTACAGGGCGATAGATTTTTCCCTGTCGATGCTCTCCTGCGCGGGGGTGCGTGGCGTCGGGGTCATAATGCAGCGGGATTACCAGTCGCTGATAGACCACGTCGGCAGCGGCAAGGCCTGGGATCTGAGCCGTCTGCGCGGCGGGCTGCATCTTCTGCCGCCGCATGGCCTGCCCGGCGCGCTTGATGGGGACTATAGAGGCTGCATGGAGGCGCTGTATGCCGTTTCAAGCTATATCCGGGAGGTGCCGGAGCGTCATATCGCCCTGCTCAACGGCGGTATGGTCGCAAATCTTGACCTTGAGGCGGCGTTTCGCGCGCATATTGATACCGGAGCGGACGTAACGGCGCTCTGCCGCGCCCGGTGCTCCGGCGGAGAGCACCATGAGCTCGTGACGGACGCCGCCGGAAAATGCGAAAGGCTCCTGTGCGGACGCAGGACCCCGGGCGGCGGGCTGGAGCTGCTCGAGAGCTGCATCATAAAAAAAGACGTTCTTCTCCGGCTCGTCGGCGACTGCGCGGCGCAGGGCCTGTGGCATTTCCACCGCGATGCGCTGCAATGCCTCGTAAAGGGCGGCGGGGATGTAAGGGCCTTTGTGTGCGATGCTTACGCCAGAGACATAAGCGGCGTCCGGGAATATATGGCGATAAATATGGATATGCTTGAGTTTGAAAACAGGGCGCGGCTGTTTCCGGCTTCGCGTCCGGTGAGAACGAACGGGCGTGCCGATGTCAGCACATGCTACGGATCGCACGCCGTATCGCGCGGATGCCTTGTTGCGGATGGGTGCTATATAGAGGGCGACGTTGAAAACTGCGTCATTTTTCGCGGCGTTCGCATTGGGGAGAAGGCGATGCTGCGCAACTGCGTCGTGATGCAGGACTGCGTCATCGGCGCGCAGGCGATATTGAAGAACGTGATAGCCGACAAGGAAGTGGCGGTAACGCCGTACACGGTCCTGACGGGGAGCCGGAATCTTCCCCTTGTGATCCCAAGAGGGGAAACCGTATGATATTTATAATGAGGTAAGAATGAAAGAAGTTTCCGCATCGGAGATATTTGAAAAGCTGGAGGATAAGCTCCGCGCACATTTCGGCGTAATGGGAAGGGCGGCGACGGACACGCAGGTGTTCTGCGCCTGTGCGGAGCTGGTGCGCGAGAGCATGTCCCGAGAGCTGGCCGCGAAGAGCTCACAGGAGGGGCGGCAGGTGCACTATCTGTCGATGGAGTTCCTGCTTGGACGCTCGCTCGAAAAAAACGCATATAACCTCGGCGTGCTTGAGCCTCTGTGCCGGGCGCTGGAGGATATGGGGCGTGAGCCGGCGGAGATATTCGAGCGCGAACCGGACGCCGGGCTGGGAAACGGAGGACTGGGCAGGCTTGCCGCCTGCTACATGGACTCCTGCGCGACTCTCGGTCTGCCCGTTACGGGGTATTCGATCTGCTATGAAAACGGCATGTTCCGCCAGAGCATCGAGCGTGGCCAGCAGCGCGAGCTTGCCGACGACTGGCTTGCCGTTGGGGAAAGCTGGCTCGTTTCACAGCATGACGACGCGGTAGAGGTCCGCTTCGGCGGGCGCGTGGAGCAGAGCTGGGACCACGGCGGAAGGTACCGCGCGGAGCTGAAGGAGTATCAGAGCGTCATCGCACTCCCGCGCGACATGCTCATCTCCGGCTATAAGGGGGGCAGGGTATGCCGCCTGAGATTATGGGATGCGCGATCGCCGAGCCAGCTGGATATGAGCCTGTTCACAAGCGGGAAATACGCCGAGTCCATGGAGTCCCGCACCCTTGCCGAGGTGATAACCAAGGTGCTCTATCCCGCGGACGATCATGACGAGGGAAGAACGCTCCGGCTCAAGCAGCAGTATTTTTTTGTTTCCGCGACGGCGCAGTCGATAGTCAGGGAGCACAAGAGGCGGTTCGGCTCCGTGCACGGGTTTGAAAAGATGAACGTCATACAGATAAACGATACGCACCCGACGCTTATCATACCGGAGCTCATGCGCATATTCCTCGACGACGAGGGTATGGACTGGGACGAGGCCTGGAAGATTGTGACGGAAAGCACGGCGTATACAAACCATACCATCATGCAGGAGGCGCTGGAGGTCTGGCCGCAGGAGCTCGTCAGCCGGATGCTGCCCAGGATCTGGGAACTGATCGTCGAGATCGACAGGCGCTGGGGCGAATGGCTCCGGCGGGAGATGGGCGGAGCGGAGGAAAAGGTGCTTCCCAACCTTATAATAAACGGAGACGTTGTGCATATGGCGAACATCTGCCAGGCCGCCTGCTTCAGGATAAATGGGGTCTCCGCACTTCACGGCAGTATTTTGAGAACGAAATTGTTCAGGGAGGTTTACGAAAAGCGTCCGGAGTGCTATACTTTCGTTACGAACGGGATCGATCACCGGCGCTGGCTGAGCCAGTGCAATCCGGGCCTTGCCGGGCTGATATCCTCGCTCATCGGCGAAGGCTGGCTGAGGAACGCCGGCGAACTTGAGCGTCTGCGCGGATTTGAGACGGACAGCGCGGTGCTCCGCGAGCTTGGGCGGATCAAGGATGAAAACAAGCGGCGCTTTGCCGGCTGGCTACTTCGCTCGGGCGGAGCGGCCATTGATCCCGGCGCGGTGCTTGACGTTCAGGTCAAGCGTCTGCACGAGTATAAAAGACAGCTCATGTGCGCCATGCTGATAACGCATCTGCAAAACCGCATCCACGACGATCCCGGCGCGGAGTTCATGCCGCGCACGTTTATCTTCGGTGCAAAAGCAGCCCCCGGCTACCATGCTGCAAAGCGGATAATAAGGCTCATAAATTCTCTGGCGCGCGATATTGCGGAGGATAGGCTCTGCCGGGGGAAAATGCAGGTCGTGTTTCTGGAAAACTACCGCGTGACGGCGGCGGAAAAGCTGATGCCGGCCGCACAGGTCTCCGAACAGATATCCTGCGCGGGACTGGAGGCCTCCGGCACGGGGAACATGAAGCTTATGATGAACGGCGCCATAACGATCGGCACGCTCGACGGAGCGAATGTCGAGATGTATTCGATTCTCGGCGACGAGAATATGGTCCTGTTCGGACTGCGCGCGGAGGAGGTCGAGCGCCGCCGCCGCGAGGGGATACGGCCCTGCGCGTCGGAGAGCGCGATGCGCGTGCTCGACAGATTCAGCCGCGGCTTTTCGGACGGGGAAAGCTATTCGGATCTTGCTTCGTCGCTGCTCTGCGGCGGGGACAGATATATGCTGCTTGCGGATTTTGACAGCTATGCGCAGGCGCATGAAAGGCTATATTCCTTGCTGAATGACGAAAGAGAGGCTCTGCGCGTTTCGCTGGTGAATATTGCCGGGAGCGGCGCGTTTGCCGCCGACCGCGCGGTTTCGCAGTATGCCCGTGAGATTTGGAAGGTGTGAGACAGCCAGGATGAAAAAGAAAATAACGGCGGCGGCTCTGGTCGCGGTCCTGCTGCTCGCGCTGATGCCGCTCGTCTCCACGAGCGCGGGAGCCGCCGGACTCAACTTCATATCGGTCAATGACACGCTCATAGACTATGCCTATGCCTATTACTCCGGCAGCAACGTTTACGTCCCTGCCTCGCTTTTTTCATACTTCGGCGTGAGCTACAGCTATTTTCAGGAAGCGAAAACGGCTTCGCTCGTGACGAACTCGACCCAGATATATTTTGAGCTGGAGAGCGGAAACACCTATGATGCGGCGGAAAACTATTATTCCGCGCAGGCGTATTATCTCTACGGCACGGTATATGTCCCGGTGGCCTTTGTGTGCAGAACATTCGGGCTGAGCTGGTCGACCGTTACCGGAAGCAGCTACGGCAGCATCGTGAGGATAAAGAACAGCGCCGTCGTGCTCTCCGACGAACAGTTCCTGTCAGCCGCGTCGGACTCGATGAGAGCAATGTACAATGC
>CAKSWM010000044.1 GCA_934511545.1 uncultured Oscillospiraceae bacterium
ATTGTATATTGTTTTAGCTATTGCAGTTACTACTGCATGAAATAAAGTTATTTTTTGCTCACTATTTTTATTTAATTTGTCTAAGTATTTTAAAAGGTCAGTAACATCAATTGTTTCATATGAATATACTTCAGCATTACACCTGTTCTCCATTAAATGAGGCATTATTTTGTGAACTGCATCTAAATTTGTTACTCTCATACCATCTTTTCTCATAATACACTTCCTAACATTATAAATTTTATCATGTATTTTAAAACAAATAAAGAAAATTCTAAAAATGTAAAAATTATGTTGTGTTTTATCTCTTTTAATGTAAAATTATAAGTGGTGATGTTTATGAAGAGATTTAATATGGTTAATGAAGATTTTATCTGCGAAAATTGTGGTAACGATGTTGAAAAATCTAGTTATACTGCTAGAGATCATTGTCCATATTGCTTGTATTCTAAACACGTTGATATTAATCCAGGGGATAGGGAAAACAAATGTCATGGACTTTTGGAACCAATTGCGGTAGAAAAATATAGAGATACTTATAAGATTATTTATAAATGTCAAAAATGTGGTGAAATTCATAAAAATATTTTACATAAAGATGATGATTTTACTAAAATTGTTGAATTATCTGTGATAAAGTAATATTTTTGGTTGTTATTGAAAAAGAAATTTTGTATAATAATACTATTAGGAGTTTAGAATGGATGATTTAAACAAGAGAATAATTAATTTAGAGATAAAAACTAAGATATTAGAGAGTGACAAGACTTGGGGAAAATCAATTTTAAAAAGAATAATAGAATTAGCTTTTATTTATATAACATTTTTTTTATTCTTATTAATTATTAATATGGCGCTCACTTTTCCGCGGTTATAACGCCGCAGCTGCCGCTTTTATATCCCTCGAAATGCAGACTGACCAGTCCCTCGGGGGTCTCGAGCTCGAGATCCATATTGACAGGCTCCGCGCCGGACAGCGCATCGAGCGCGCATTTGCGCAGATAGGCCAGATGTTCGATGCCGAGAGGCCACGACGCGTGGCTGGGGTAGATCACGTCAAAGCTGTCGCTGATCGACGAGAGCTTGTCCAGGCTGGCCAGAAAATCATGGACGTCGGAGTCGGGGTTCTGCAGGAACACCGGCTGCGTCATAACGGTGTCGCCGGAAAACAGCATACGGTTTTCAACGTCCAGCAGCGCGATGGAGCCGGGGGAGTGGCCGGGGATGTGGATTATCTTCATGTGGCGTCCGCCGAGATCGATGACCTCTCCGTCAAACAGAGGGTGCACGTCGAGATCCTCGTGGCCCGGCTGGCTCAGAAGCTCGCCGACCTCGCTCTCGTGTATCCAGACCGGGCTCCAGAGCCGGTCGCCGCCGGTGTGGTCGCCGTGGTAATGCGTGTGCACCATCGTAACGGGCAGATCGGTCAGCTCGCGCACCTTT
Source organism: uncultured Oscillospiraceae bacterium (assembly GCA_934511545.1). Taxonomy (GTDB): domain Bacteria; phylum Bacillota; class Clostridia; order Oscillospirales; family Oscillospiraceae; genus CAKSXP01. The sequence continues at coordinate 1,444 of CAKSWM010000044.1, forward strand.
TCGGGCAGCCAGCTGCCGTCGAAGCCGGTATCCAGCAGCAGGGCATGCTTTTTCCCCGCGATCAGGTAAAGGTTGACGCCGCCGTTTTCGTCAAAGAGCCATGTGTTCGGTGCGATTTCGTGTACAGTGACAGCCATATTGCATTTCTCCTTATCGGGTGTATGCGTCGGCCTTTACGGGATCCACGTATTCCTCCAGCTCGCGGAAGGTGATGCAGCGCCCGCCCTCCTCGTATATCGTGCGGACGATATCGGCGAAGGGTATCTTCGTCATCATCGGGTCGTCGATGCCGTGGAAAACGAGGACCATCACCTTTCCTGTGCAGCGGGCAAGCTCCGCGCGGAGATCGCCTGTGCTTTCCGGGTCGGAGTGCGGCACGCACAGCGGCGTATCGACATAGGGGTCGTAGAGCGCGTCGCCCAGCCGCTTCGGCGAAACGCCGTAAAGGTCGCCTCTTCCCCAATGATATCCCGTTTCGCGCATGAGGTCAAGTATTTCGGGCGTATAGCCGCCGCCGGGCGCGCCGAAAACGGTGGGGCGCGGGATGCCGTACTGCGCGCAGCGCTCCTCGATGCCGCGTATCTCCGCAAGCTTGCCGTCCCTGTCGAGGGACCGGAACTCGTTGAGGTGGTTCAGCGAGTGGTTGAGCACCTCATGGCCGCGGTCGGAAAGCTCCCTTATCTGTTCCCAGGTCATATAGAGACTCTTGTCCCAGAAGCCGTTGCCGCCGAAGAAGCCCCCGGCGCACTCCGCGGCAAAGAGATTCGCCTTTCCGCCGTATTTCTCAAGCTCGGGACAGGCGACGGTGTAGTGGTCAAGGGTCGCGTCGTCAAAGGTCATGAGGACGCATTTGTCCGGAAGCGGCTTTTTGACAGGGTCGGCCGCGCGCAGCGCACCGGCAAAATCCGCATAGCCGAAGCCGAAAAGCTCTCTCATCAGCCCGTCGGGGACCTGTTCGCCCTTCATGAGTCCGGCGATGACCCGCGCGCGCTGTTCGATCTCAGGACCGGGCATGACGGGGCCGGAGCCCGGCTCGGGCATCGGGTCGCCGGGCATAGGCGGCGCGGGACGCGGCGGAAACGCCTCCGCCCATTCGTCGCGCATCGTGTCGAGCGAGACATAGCGGTCCGGCTCGAGAAGGCGCGACAGGCGGTCGCGCTTGTTTATCGCTCTTACAAGAGAATTGATATCCATGAGTATCTCTCCTTGTTGTTATTATTTTAAAGTGACGCCCAGATGCATGACAAAATCGGGCGTTTTGAGCTTGTCGAAGCGCTCGTCGAGCTCGCCCCTGACGGCGACGAGGTTTGCAAGCTTTCCGGGCTCGATCGTGCCTTCGTCGTTCTCGATGTGCAGCGCCCTTGCCCCGCCCAGCGTGGCATAGCGGATAATGTCCCGCTCGGGTATCCCGGCCTGCCGCATCTGGCGCATCTCCGCCGCGGGGATACAGGCGTCGTGCTCAACGTCCGGGCTGAAGATGAAGTCCGTGCCGACGCATATCTCTCCGCCGGCGTTGTGGATGCGGACAAGGTTTTCGAGTATCCCGCGCCGTCTTTCGGCCTCGCGCTGCGCCATCTCCTCCGGATCGATCTTCGGCGCGTCCTTGATCTCCGCGCCCTCGGGCAGGGGGCGGACGGCCTCCGGATCGCCTATCGTCGTGTGGAAAACAACGCCGCGACGGATGCATTCGCGCAGAAGCTCCCCGCTGATTGGATCATCGGGCGTGTGCGCGGCCTCGTCAACGCCGCACTCGACGAGCCAGCGGAGCGTTTCGCTCTTGCCGAGGTGCACCGCGACCCACATGCCGTGGCTGTGCGCGCGGCCGCATATCGCCCTGACCATATCGGGGCTGAGGCAGGGCCGCCCCTCCATAATGCCTATCTTGATGCAGCGGCTGCCGTTTTTGAACTGATATGTAACTGCGTCGGCGGCCTGTTCGGGCGTTTCGATGATGATGCCGACCTTTGCGTCCGGATCGGGTCCGCAGCCGTAGCCGCCGTCCACGTCGATGTATTTCGCCGCGGGGACGACGCGGGTATATTCGGGCGCTTTCTTCGTTTCCAGCCATTCGATGAAATCCCCGGCCGGGAGCGGACAGAGCATACCCAGCTCCATGACCGCGGAGACGCCGTTCTTTGCCCAGGCGCGAAGGGCGGAGTCGTCAAACCGGTCCGGCGCGATGGCAACATGGACGTGGGAATCGATGAAGCCGGGGAAAAGCGTATATCCCTCCAGGTCGAGAACGCGGGCTCCCGCGCCGTCAAGGCCGGGGCCGACGCCGGTTATCCTGTCGCCGTCAACGAGCACGTCCAGCCGCTGCCTGTCGTGCAGAGCGTCGTACACGACGGCGTTTTTGATAAGCGTTTTCATTGCGATTGCCTCCCTATCCTATTATCCTGCATTTACTATATTATCCTCACTTTGCGGCTGTCAAGCGAAAAGGCACATGTTCCGTTTTTCGGCTCAAAACGCGGCGAAACCGGCTCTCCGGTACTATCCGTTTGGGTAGTGCCGCGGCAAAAAAGCGGCCCCTCCCGTTTCGGGAGGGGCCGTGCGCGGTTCCAAATGGTTTTTCAAACGAAAGACCGGCGAAGCGGTCCGCATCCGAGGACGGGCAGCCTGTCAGCGCTTTGCCAGAAGCTCCTGATATTTCTTTTTGCGGAAGAAATAGACCAGAAACACCAGCGAGAGGAAAGACGTCAGGCAGCAGCCGATGAACATCGCGTCATAGCCCAGCGCGTCGATAACAATGCCCCAGAGCACCGCGCCCGCGCCGTTTGCGATATCGTTGGACATCTGGTAGGTGCCGCTGGCCGCGCCGCGGCGGTTGGCGGGGGAGAGCTTGACGGCGGCGGCCTGCATTATCGGGTTGCTCGTGCCGTTGCCGAGGCCTATCATAAAGCCCGCGATGTATATTCCCACAGCGCTGCGGGCCATTATCATAATGACAAAGCCGAGGATATTGACGATAAGAGCCGGAATGCCGACGGCAAGCTCGCCGTAGCGATCGGTGAGCTTTCCGGTGAACATGCGCGTTACGAGCATCGCAACGGCGATGAAAACAAAGAGCAGGGCAATGTTGTCAATGCCGCGGTAGTCGGCATAGAGAACGGCGAAGGAGTTTATCGCCGCCCATGAGGTGCAGTTGAAAAGCTGCACGAACGTCGCGGGCAGCGCGCGCTTTTCAACGATGCGGGACAGGCCCTTATATTCGGAAAGGTCCTTTGCGTTTTCCGCCTTTTTCTGGCGCTCCATCTTTTCCTTATAGAACGGGAGCCTTTCATAGCGGAGGAAGATGGCGAGGACGAGTCCCGCCAGAACGACGGCCGTTGACGCCCAGACGACTGGCATATAGCTCGTCCCGACCATCAGCGGCAGCACGATGGAGGGGCCGATCGCCGTTGACAGCGAGTAGCCGAGACCCAGATATCCGACGCCCTCGCTCATTTTTTCCTCCGGCAGGACGTCCGCACCGGCGGCGTTGTCGGCGGTGGTCGCAACGGCATAGCCGAAGCCCTGAAGTCCGCGGAAGATGATGAGCAGGCCCGCTATCGGGAAAATGCCGAAGCAGAAGATCGAAACAGCAAACACGATGCAGCCGAAAATAAGCACCTTTTGGCGCCCTCTTCTGTCCGAGAGGTCGCCCGCGACGAGGCGCGCGACGACGGCCATGACCGCAAAGGCCGCGTTCAGCCAGCCGCTGAAGGTCGCGGAGCCGAACAGCGAATAGATATACCGCGCCATCGTGCTGTTTATCATGCTCATGGCAAGGCCGACAAACAGCGTTATGACGGCTGCCAGCATGAAATGGCGGTTCCAGATCTTTTCTTTTGAGGGTTCGTGCAAAGGTATCAACTCCAAATTTGTCAGAATAGCGATAAAATGATAAGATGTATTATATAATACACCTGTGTTGAGCAAAAGGAAATATATAATTTAAATTTTATATTTTACATTCAGCCGTGAATGTTCTATAATTATTTGGTTAGTCAACTTGTAATACATATCATAATTAGGAGGAAGTACATTGACAAAGAACAGGGAAAAGCTGTGGAGCGGATATTTTATTCTCTTCATGATCCTCAGCTTTATTGTGAGTACGGTCGTTTTTCTGCTGGATAATGTCCTGTCGATCTACGCAAACGACGTCTGGGGCTCCAAAAGCGGCGGCGGTCTGCTGACCACCACGTTCACCTTCGGCGCGATCGTCGCAACGTCCGCCTGCGGCGTTATCATCGACCGCACCGGAAGAAAGCGCGCCATCGTCTTCGGCTATGCGATGTACACCGTCGGCATGACCGTGATGTGCCTTACGACGGCTCCGGGTCTGGTTTATATCGCCCGCGTGCTCCAGGGCATAGGCAAGGGCGTTGTCGGCGTTTCGATCTCTTCCGCCGTCGCCGATATCCTGCCGAAGTCCAGAGTAGGCGAGGGCATGGGCTATTACGGTCTCGGCTCGACACTTGCACAGGCTGTCGGTCCGTCCCTCGGTCTTGCGCTGATAGACGGCGGCAACTATAACCTCACCTTTATCGTCTGCGCGGTGTGCTTCGCCGTCTGCCTTTTCGTGTCGTTCTTCATCAACTACGAAAAGAAATACGGCCTCACGCACGGCGCTGGCTCCGCCGCGGCCAAACCCGCGGACGCAAAGTATCACGGCGTATGGAAGCTCTTTGAAAAGGCCGCGCTGCCCGCAACGCTGGTCATGTTCATGTACGGCGCCGGATGCACGCCGATACTCATCTACATAACCCTTTACGCAAAGGACGTTCTCTCCGTCGGAAACGCCGGACTTTACTTCATAATCGCGGCCGCCGCGATGCTCATCACCCGCTTCACGATTGGCAAGGTCATCGACCGGCGCGGCGTGCTCGGCGTTATCATCCTCGGCAATGTGCTGGGCATAGTGTCCAACCTGATGCTGCTCGTTTTCAAGACTTCCGCCTGCTATTATATCTGCGGCGCGGTATACGGCTTTGCCACCGCGATGATCTATCCCGCGCTTCAGGCCGCCGTTATCATCGACTCCCCGACCGACCGCCGCGGCGCGGCCAACTCCCTGATGCTGTTCGGCCTTGACTTCGGCATTCTCTGCGCCTCCGCGCTGTTCGGCTTTATCAACGAATATATCGGCTGGGTCGCCGTCTTTGTCGGCGGAGCGGTGTTCTATGCCGTCGGCGTCGTGCTTACGGTCCTGCTGATGTCAAACTCCGCGCGCGCAAAGCGCCGCGAAAAGGCAGGGATAAACTGAGATGGCAAATACGAACTCTGCAAAAAAGGGTCCAAAGCTCTGGACAAAATACTTCATACTCATCTGCTGCATGGGTCTGTTCACCAGTCTTGTCATGCGCCTGCTGGACAACACTCTTGCGATATATGCAAACGACGTCTGGGGCTCCAAGAGCGCCGGCGGCCTGCTGACCACCACGTTCACCTTTGGCTCCATAATCTCCAGCGCGCTCTGCGGCAGCGTCATCGACCGCACGGGCCGGCGCAAGGCCTTCATCGCGGGCGCGGCGCTCTTTGTCATCGTCACGATCGGCCTGCTGTTCACGACGGCGGAGTGGATCGTTCTTATCATCCGTGCGCTTCAGGGCCTCGGCAAGGCCGTCTGCGTCGTCGCCGCCTCCTCAATGGCGGCGGATATCATCCCCAATGAGCGTATGGGAGAGGGCATGGGCTATTATGGCCTTGGAAACACGCTTGCAAACGCCTTCGGCCCGGCGCTCGGCATCGCGATGATATCGACCGGAAGCTATGATCTCATGTTCTCGTGCTGCGCCGGATTCTATGTCGTCGTTATCATCATGGTCATGTTCGTTGACTATGAGAAAAAGGGCGGCTCCGCCGGAAGCGCCGCGGTCCCTGCCGCGCAGTCCGGAAAGAGCTCGGGGAAATACCGCGGTGTCTGGGTCTTTTTTGAAAAGAGCGCCATTCCCGTTTCGATCGTCTCCTTCTTCGGCTCCGCCGGAACGGTCTGCATCCTCGTCTTTCTGACGCTCTATGCAACGGACGGCCTCGGGATAGAGAATCCCGGTCTGTTCTTCACCTTCTCCGCCGTCACGATGCTCGTCACGAGAATGGTCATCGGCAAGGTCGTGGACCGCCACGGCGTCGTTATCTCCATCGTTCCGGGCATTCTGCTGTCGATCATAATGTATCTGCTTCTGGCCTTTGCCGCACCGCACAGCTATGCCGTGTTCCTCGCCTGCGGAGCGATATACGGCGTGTCGATGAGCATGTTCTATCCCGCGCTCCAGGCCGCCGCCGTCGTTGACGCCCCGGCCGACCGCAAGGGCGTTGCGAACTCAACGCTGTTTTTCGGCCAGGATCTCGGCATACTCTGTGCCTCCGCGGTGCTGGGCTGGGTCCTTGAGGGGCTGGGTTATGTCCCGATGTTCCTCAGCGGCATCGTGCTCTTTGCCATTTCGATCGTGCTGGGCGTCGTTCTCATGAACAACAGGGCCCGCGCAAAACGCAGAAAAGAATACGCCGTTGACTGATCCCCGGCGCAGAAAACGCCTCCGTCCGCCCTTTCACAGGGCGCCCGGAGGCGTTTTTTTATGCTGTTATTCCGATGCGGGCCCCGCGGGCTGTTCGCAGAGCCGTTTCCTCACATAGTCCGTGAAGGACCGAAGGTATTTCTTTTTGTTTTCGCTTTTCCAGAACATGACAAGGCTGGGCAGCTCCGCCCCGGTCTCGAGATTCAGCCGCACGCAGCCCGTTACGTAGTTATAGGTCATCGCCTTCGGCAGAAGCGCGACGCCGGACCCCATTTCGACCTGAAGCATCATGTCCTGCCACGTCTGCACGGCGATGTGGGAGTCGAGCAGGCGCTTGAGCAGGTCGCGCTGTTCGTTGAAGGCCCGCAGGAAATCCTCCGGCGGGGCGCCTTCGAGCGCGATGAACTGTTCGTCCGCAAGCTCGTCCAGCCTGACGGAGCGCCTGTCCGCCAGACGATGGCCGGGCGGCAGCAGAACGCAGTATTCAAGATCATCCACGGTTATGGTCTCAAGGCCGTCCGCCGCATCCGGGAGCAGCGACGATGGACACCTGCCCGCCGGAAAAGCAGAAGCAGGCTTCGGGCCTGTTCTATCTTCCGTTCGCCCTGTCGCTTTCGGTCTCGGGCGCTGTCACCGTCGCCTTTGCGGAAAAGGGACTGTTCACACAGTTTTACCTTGTCCTCGGCCTGATACTGGTCGCCTGCGTTCTCGCGCTGGGCGCCGTCTATGCCGTTGTGCATTACGGGCGCAGGCCCGCCGGAAAATAACAGTAATAAAAAGCGCTTTTACCCAAAAGGGCCGTCGTTTTCGTTCGGTGAAAACGACGGTCCTTTTGCCGTCCTGCGGCGCAAAAAAGCGGGCGTTATGCGGCATGGTGCCGCATATACGCCCGCTCGGGAGAAGGGGAATGGACCATTCTGCAAAGCTTCAGCGACCCGCTGGCACAGGCGTCTGCACGGTCCATGAGATATTATCGGCTTTTCAGCCCACGGTGAGTATGATCTTTCCGGTGTGGATACCGGCGGTGATCTCGGTCTTGACTCCGTCCACGGTCATTCTGACCTTCTTGCCCTTCGGCGCCTTGACGACCGCTCCGCGCGCGAGCTGGAGCTTTGTCAGATAGCACTTTCCGGTGACGGTCCACTCGCTGTGGCGGTCAAGGGAGACGATCATGCCGTTGTTGACGGGCGCCGCGGGAGTGCAGGTGATCTCGCCC
>CAKSWM010000045.1 GCA_934511545.1 uncultured Oscillospiraceae bacterium
CCGCTGTATTTATCGAGGGGAACGGCGACCGGGATCTCGAGTATGCGGTCGTTGTTTATATCGGCGGCATACACGGCGTATTCCCGCACGGTCGTGCTCGCGCCCGACTGTTCGTCGGCGGTTATGTTGCGGATCCCGGAGTCGGAGGCGATGAATATGTCGGTCATGATGCTGTTTTCGCCGTATCCGCCCTCGGCAAAGAGGGCCGTGACCCCGTCCGAGAGCTGGCCCGTGCGCAGCCTGTCAACATCGGTGACACCGCTGGAGAGTTTGGCGCTGGACTGCACCATTCCGCCGGGGCCGAGCGAATACATGTCAACGGAGCAGCCCTCCGCGCCGCCGGTGTGGAGCACGAGCAGTTCGTAAAGACCGTTGCCGTCCATGTCCGCAAGGCGGAACGCCGTTCCGCTCGAGGAGAGCAGGACGGAGCCGGAGAAATTGGACAGGGAATAGACGTTCAGCCGCCCGTCCCCGCCGTTCGGGGTCTGCCATGAGACGATGAGCTCAAGCCAGCCGTCGCCGTTCATGTCGGCGTATTCCACGCTGCTTATGGCGCCGCTCTCGCCGTAAATGGTCTGGGCAAGACGGTATTCGCCGTCGGAGTATTCATAGATGCAGATCTTGGCGCGCCCGCCGGGGTCGCGGAGATAGGCGACGGCCTCCGCCGTTCCGTTACCGCTCAGATCGACGGTGTGTACGATCTGGGTATAGCTTCCAGAGACCGGCGCGGAGTATTCGCAGCCAGCGGCGATCTCGTCGTCGATCAGCTTCTGGAGTATTACGTATTCCTCGGAGGGCCGGGGCAGAGCATAGAGCTCTTCGGGAGAGGAAAGCGCACAGCCGCCGGGAAACAGCACGGCCGCGGCCGTGAGAAGCAGCGCGGCCAGTCTGCGCGCGCGGGTCATGAACACAGCTCCGCCTCCTTTTCAGTAAAGACTATTTAACTCAATTATCATACCACAATCAAGGCGAAAATGGTATACTTTTTGTTACTTTTTCTTTTGGCAAAAGCGTGTTATGATGAAGGCGAAAAGCAGTGCTGAAACGGAGGTGCGGCGGAGCGATGACGCTGTGGTACTGCAAAACGGAATATGCCCTGCGCGATGCGTCGAAGGCTGTTCGCCGGCTGCTGGGCGAAGCTTTTCTGCGTGAATACGGGGAGCCCGCGCCCCCCATCGCAAAAACGCCGGAGGGCAAGCCGTATTTCCCGTCGCGGCAGGATATATGTTTTTCAATGAGCCACAGCGGCGAGCATCTGCTCTGCGTTCTGGGAGAGGCCCCCGCCGGGTGCGACATTCAGCAGCGGCGGGCACTGCGCCCCGGAACGGAGGAAAGGCTCATGGATGAGCGGGAGCGGGAGGATTTCGATTTTTTCGAGCTGTGGTGCCTGCGGGAGAGCTTTCTGAAGATGAACGGAAGCGGTTCCCTGCGGTCGGCGCGGTTCCGCCGCGAGGGCGGGCATATCATAGCCCCTTCGCCGGATGCCGTGTGCCGGCTCTATGACGGGATAGAGGGCTGCGCCTGTGCCGTGTGCACGCTGGGGGCGGAAGCTCCGCCCGCTCCGGTAAAGATAGAATTCTTCGCAGCTGACGCTTGATTTTGCACGCGGGTTGTAGTATTATAATAAGGCTTTGCCGGTGTGATGGAATGGTAGACGTGACGGACTCAAAATCCGTTGGTGGCGACACCGTGTGGGTTCGAGTCCCACCACCGGCACCACCGTCATCGGCGCTGTCTCATGGGGCGGCGCCGATGTTCGAAAATTTGGCCGGGAGGGATCTGTATGCCGGATTATAAGGCTATGTATTATCATTTGGCCGGGCGCATGGCGACTGCGCTCGATGCGCTGGAAGCCACCACCAACGCGCTGGCCGAGATCACCGAAAAGCTGAAGCTGGCGCAGCAGACTACCGAGGAAATGTTTATTTCTGCCGCCGATGATGACGAGGACTCCCCGGATAACGGACCGGCTTCGGAGTAAGCTCAGCGGATGTAAATTTCATAAACGGTATACCGGAGCAGGCGATATAAAGCCTGCTCCGGTTTTTTTGCAGCTAGACTTTTCCGCTGCTTTTTAATGGTGTCGGGCCCTGTAGCTGTCTGGAAATGAGCGCCGCAGAGCCTTTTATAACTCAACGCAAAAGTATAAAGGGTAAAAAAATAGGAAGCCCGCAGGCTTCCTATTATTCATTATCGTGACTCATTGCTTTAAGCATCTGGATGGCGGCGGATTTCTGACTCGGCGTCAGGCAGACCCAACAATCGAACAGCTCCTTCATATCGGGGGTCAGCTCGACCATATCGGTGTCAGCAAAGAACTGCGACATAGTGATGCCAAATCCTTTGCATATCGTTTCAAGGGTCGCAACGGAGGGGACTGTATTTCTTCTGAAGATATTACCGATAGTGGACTGTGCCAAACCGCACTCTTTTGAAAGTCTGTACTCTGTCCATCCGCGTTCTCGTAATAACTGCTGGAGACGAGCGTGCGTATCCATGGCATCACCACCTTTCTTGTATCTATTTTACTTCTAAGGTGAGTGATAAAATACATACGAGTTGAAGCGTGAATAGGTATATATTATGATGTAATGTTAGTAAACCAGGATTCACAGAGGGAACTTGTATGACCGAAATAGAAAAGCGGGCACACCGAGCATGCTTTACTGGGCACCGTCCAGAGAAGCTGACTCGTTCGGGTAGCGCTATTAAGAGAGATCTGGAAAAAGAAATCTGTCGGGCTGTTTCTGACGGATTGAATGTCTTTATTTCGGGAATGGCACGGGGGGTTGACATCTGGGCGGCACAGATTGTGTTGAAACTTCGGGATGCGGGTATAAATGTTCGTTTGATATGCGCCTGTCCCTATGATGGTTTTGAAAGAGGGTGGAGTCAGGTGTGGCAGCGGCAGTATAAAGAGATATTGTATGCATCAGACTATGTAAAATATGTTTGTGAGGGGTATAGCCGCTTGTGCTTTCAATTTAGAAACGGGTGGATGGTCAACCATGCCGCCAAGGTTATTGCGGTATTCAATGGCGACAAAAGCGGAACTAAAAATACAATAGACTATGCGATAAAGACCGGTGTTTCAGTTGTCCGTATTGATGGGTAAGTGCATACACGTTGCGCCTTTTAATAAAAAGTACATCAGAGATTTAAATTATATGCTTGACAACGTAACAGTGTTATGTTACTCTATGCCCGTAACAATGTTACACGAAAGGGGGCGGGTATTTGAGCGAACTGATCTCAAAAAAGGAGCTGCTGGAGAAATACGGCATCTCATACGGCGCACTTTACCGCTGGAAACGCAAGGGGCTTATCCCCGAATCGTGGTTCATTCGCAAATCGACATACACCGGGCAGGAGACCTTCTTTGACCGGGAAACGATCTGCACGCGTATCGACGAGATAATGCGTCTCCGGGACAGTGTGCCGCTCGACGAGATGGCGGATATACTGGAACCACGGCAGCGCGAACGCACGCTCACAATTGTCCTGGGCGGAAACGCAATGCGCTTAACCGGCGCTGACAGGATCGAGAAAGCAACAGTAACACAGCCCGACGGCAGCGAGACCGACATAACGCGTCAGCTGCTGCGGCTGATCGATGGAAAGGATTGAAACTATGAAGAATATGAGAATTTCCGGCTCCAGCACAATGGCCGGGGGAGATTATGACAGCCTGCTCATTTCCGGTTCGGGAACGGTAGACGGCGATGTAAGGTGCGCGGAATTTTCGGCTTCCGGCTCGGCGCGCGTCAAAGGCTCGCTTACGGCGGAGACGTCCCTGCGCTGTTCCGGCTCCGCGCATATCGACGGAGACGCTGCGGCGGAGGTGTTCAGGTGCTCCGGCGCGGCGCACGTCGGCGGCGATATAAATGCTGGGGAGATGCACTGCTCCGGCGCCGTGAAGGCGGAAGGAAACATAAACGCAAAGCGGATATCCGCCTCGGGATCCATAAATGCCGGCGGCGATGCCGGTGCGGACGAGCTGCATGTGACCGGCTGCATCAGGGCGGGCGGCCTGATAAGCGGCGATAAGGTGGAGATAAGGCTCAGCGGCGGGGGAAGCTCTGCCCGGAGCGTCGGCGGCGGAGAGATAACGATCGCACCGTCAACCAACGGCGGACTGCTGTCAAAGCTCATCGGCGGCAGGAGCGCCGGGCGCTTTTCGTGCGAAACGATAGAGGGCGACAGGCTGGAGCTGGAAAACGTCACGGCGGACACCGTCCGCGGCGCGGAGGTGCACATCGGGGGCGGATGCAGAATAAAGCGCGTTGAATACTCCGGGGAGATATTCTGCGATGATGCCGCCGCCGTCGACGAGACCGTGAAGATATAGGATGTGTTTTTGATAATTCATTGACAAAAAACAGAATCAAGGGTTATAATATACAAAAAAGAAGACTGCAAACTCGATAAACGCTGGCGAAACCCACAAATATTTGTTTCAAACAGTATTGGGGAGGTGGCTCCGATGGGCAGGAAAACACATTGGAAACGTATATGGTAAAACGTATACCGGCTATGATTATGAGCCTGCTGCTATTTGCGGCGCTTTTGTTATCGTGCGCGGAGATACCGGCTGCTGATAAAGTGGACGGTGAAGGGAGCGTAAGAGAAAACCGCCTGGGCGAGATCCAGCTGTTGTCGTATAATTATCCTGAAAATGCAGATGAAATTCAGGTGTTTGACTGCAAAGGCGTTTTGGAGGTGCCCAATAATATTTTTTCTGTCCAACGGCATACAGACGGAAAATGGCTTTCTGTATCGTCCGAGGTTTATATTGAAAAATTGGGCGGCGGCGTTTGCTGCATAAGGCTCGGCTGCGGGCTCGCCGCAGGGATCTACAGACTATCTGTTCTAAGCGAAGAAAAAGAAGAGTTCTTTTCGGATACTTTTACAATTGGAGAACTTGAGCGCTTTGAGGCCTCGTATTTTGATCACAGTCCTTATGAGAGGTATATCGAAGCTTCCGGAGATTTTGGGATCGAGTTCGGCCTGCCGGAATATCCCCTTGGTACGGAAACGATTTATTACACGGCGACGAATGATTCCGATGAACTTATAACAGTCGGCAATGTCGGATATGTGGAAATATTGCTGAATGATACGTGGCGCCTCCTGCCCGAACATTATAGTTTTGATCACGTAGTATTTCCGGTTGGACCCGGAGAGACATTTTCTGCCGGCTTTAATATCGGATACCTTGATATTCCGCTGTCCGCAGGTACATATCGATTAGTAAAAATGTATTCTGATTCTGACGGAAACTCAAAATATGCTGCCGCGCGGTTTAACATAACCGGTGAGCCGGACGCAAACGACGGCATAGAGATTTCGGATATTATGGAAGCGGCCTTTGACTTCTCTTCCGGCGGTGACACGCGCTTTTCCGTTCTCCTTCTGACACTCAGAAACAAAAGTGAAAGCGGGATCACGATTTATTCAATGGAGCAGGCAAGTCTGGAACTCTGGGATAATGGCCAATGGGTTTCAAGCGGGGACCAGTTCGGCAGACCCTCGCAGAAACTGGCCGCTGACTTTCTTGAGCCGGGGATGAGCGGCACTTACAAAGTCGATCTCTTCAGCATCATTGACAGCGCGTATCTTGACCAGGTTTTCGATGACGGCGTAATGGTACACGGAAATTACCGGCTCAAATTCATGATAGTATATAACGGGCGATCCGAATGGGTTTATTTGCCTATCGAGGCAGACTGAAACGACAGGAGTTTTGATGCAATAAATATTTCAAGAACAATTGGAGGAGTCTATTTATGAAAAAATTAACATCGCTCATAATAGTATTTATAGTTCTTTTTTCCTCCGCAACCGCAGTGTACGATACAGAACGTGATAGAGCACTTGACACAATAGGAGAGTATGATGCATATGCGGCAATTTTCAGATATTTCGATTTTTATTACGATTTTGACTTAGATGATACCACTTTTCCTGATTACTATGCAGGAGTTCATTTTAACGATGATGGTTCGCTAACGATGTTTACTACGGATGTAAGTGACGCTATACAGGATAATGTTAAGTCGATATGTAAATTCAATTACATTAGTTTTATAAAAGTGGACTACTCATTTAATCAACTAACAGCAATGGAAAAAACTCTAGGTGAACATAAAGATTCACTAGGCATTGTACGATCGACTATTGACATTGATAAGAACTGTATAAATATCTATGTCCAATCCAATGCGGATATTTTGAGCCAGAGAATAAACTCAAACATGATATCATGCTATAACTATATTTCTGATGAACATGTCTCAATGACGACGATAGGAGATTACGCAAATAAAGAAGCAATTCGAGATATTGAAATAAATGATAACTTTGTGGCAAATCCTTTTGCAGCAACGTCATATCGAGCGGGGTTAAGAACATATAACGGAACGGCAAATTTTGGAACTCTTGGATTTCTAGGACTTGATAACAATTCGCGTAAAGTTCTTATAACCCACGGGCATGGAGTTGACAGTATTGGTAACTCTATTAAGATAAATGGAACGACTTCGACATTTACTGTTCTAGGAGTTTCTGATACACTCGATGCCTCATATGCGATTGTATCTTCAGGTACTTTTGAAAATTATATTGCAAATACTGGCTCAAGAATGACAGCAACAACATCGACATCGACATTTAGAAGCATGAGTAATCCAACGGTTTATTTTTATGGTGCAACAACTGGAAGTTTGAAGACTTCTGGTTATTATGCAGCTTCTTCTGGTTCGGATTACTATTTATTATCATCATCAGGAAATTTCTCACAGTCGGGAGATAGCGGTGGGCCGATATTGGTATATACAGGTGGGGAATATAGATTAGTTGGAATTATCAAAGGTGGAGATGGTTCAAGTTGGGCGCAAGGAATATTTCTCAGTAGCATTAAGGCGGCTTATCGATCCGCAACAGGATACACCCTGTTTACATTTGTAAATAGCACATCATATAGTTAACGAGAAGAGTTTGAGTAGTTTTGATGCAATAAATAGCGTTCGGTCTCAACACAAAAAAGGGACTGCCTCACCTGTCATAAGTGAGGCAGTCCCTTTTTGAATGCTTTGGGAGACGCTTTATCGGGCCGCTGTCCGTATCCGTTCTGCCGGAGCGGAGCGTCCTGCGGCGGCACATCGGAAAGCGTTATTCTTTTTCGCTGAGGCGGCGCTCGAAGCGGAACTTGGCCTTCTTTTCCGGGACCTCAACGGGGTACTCTCCCGTGAAGCAGCCGGTGCAGAAGCCCTCGCCGCATTCGGCAAGCTTCGTTACGCTGTCGGTGCTCAGATATCCGAGGGAATCGACCCCGATGATCTTTGCGATCTCGGGTATCGTGTGGTTGCAGGCGATGAGGTTTTCGCGGGAGTCGATGTCCGTTCCGAAATAGCAGGGGTTGAGGAACGGCGGAGCGGACACGCGCATGTGCACCTCCGTCGCGCCGGCCTCGCGCACGAGCTTTACTATGTGCGCGCAGGTCGTTCCGCGGACGATGGAGTCGTCGATCAGCACGACGCGCTTGCCCTTTATCGTGGAGGAAATGGTGTTGAGCTTTATGTTGACGGATTTCTCGCGCTGGCTCTGTTCCGGCTGGATAAAGGTGCGCGCGATATACTTGTTTTTGATGAAGCCGACGCCGTAGGGGATGCCGGACTGCTTTGAATAGCCCAGCGCGGCGTCGAGTCCGGAGTCCGGAACGCCGATGACGACGTCTGCCTGGACGGGGTGCTCCAGCGCGAGGAACGCGCCGGCGCGCTGCCGCGCGGTGTGGACGCAGCTGCCCTCAATGACGGAGTCCGGGCGCGCAAAATAGATATATTCGAAGACACAGAGCGAACGGGGGCACTTGCCGCAGTGGACCGTTATGCTGCGCAGGCCGCTTTTGTCTGCGATGACGATCTCGCCGGGGAGCACGTCGCGCACAAACTGTGCGCCGATCCCGTCGAGAGCGCAGCTTTCGGAGGCAAATACCCAGCCGTTTCCGAGCTTTCCGACGCAGAGCGGACGGAAGCCGTGGGGGTCGCGGGCGGCGATGAGCTTCTGCGGCGACATGATGACGAGCGAATATGCGCCCTCCAGCCTGGGCATGGCGGCGGAGATCGCCTCCTCGATCGAGGGGGCGCGCAGGCGCTCGTTGGTTATCGTATAGGCGATGACCTCGGTGTCGCTGGTCGTGTGGAATATCGCGCCGCTGAGCTCCAGCGCCTCGCGCAGCTCGGTGGCGTTGGTCAGATTGCCGTTGTGGGCAAGGGCCATGCTGCCCTTGATGTGGTTTATGATAAGCGGCTGGGCGTTCTCTCGGCTCTTGTTGCCGGTCGTGGCATAGCGGACGTGGCCGACGGCCATTTTACCGCCGCCCAGCTTTTGCAGGCGGTCGGGTGTGAAAACCTCGCTGACAAGGCCGATGTCCTTGTATCCGGTTATGATGCCGTCGTCGTTTATCGCGATGCCGCAGCTCTCCTGCCCGCGGTGCTGAAGCGCGAACAGCGCGCTGTATGTCAGCCCGGCGATGTCCGCCGTGTCATTGCTGTAAATGCCGAAAACACCGCATTCCTCGTGAATTTTTGAAAACATAGGCCGGTTTCTCCGTTATTCGCCGAGCATGCGGCGCATGATCTCCTGATACGCGCCCTCGACATTGCCGAGATCGCGGCGGAAACGGTCCTTGTCGAGCTTTTCGTGGGTCTTTTCATCCCAGAGACGGCAGGTGTCGGGGCTGATCTCATCGGCGAGAACGATGCTGCCGTCGGACAGGCGGCCGAACTCGAGCTTGAAATCGACGAGATCGACGCCGATACCCTTCATGATGTCCTTGAGCAGGTCATTGACTCGGAAGGCGAGAGTTTTGATAGTCTCAAGCTCCTCGGCTGTGGCGAGCTTCAGGGCCAGCGCGTGGTATGAGTTGATG
>CAKSWM010000046.1 GCA_934511545.1 uncultured Oscillospiraceae bacterium
TCCGGGTTCGATATCGCGCCGACCACACCGACGGGTATCTTCAGCATCTGCTTTATCTCATACGCCGCGTCAACATTGCAGCAATGCGGCTGGAAGATGCCGGGGATCGTATGTACCGTGCCCTCGGGCGAGCACTCAAGGCCGCCGGAGATATTGGCAATGTCTATGTATTCCTCAATGGACTGCAAAAAACGGCCGGTCATATCAGGCGTCAGCCCTCCGGCGGTGTGCTCCGTTCCGCTGATGCGGTATTCGATCACGAAATCGCGCCCGACAGCCTCGCGTATCGCCCTGACGACGCGCTTCGGAAAACGGGCCCGGTTTTCCTCCGACCCGCCGTATTCATCCGTGCGCCGGTTGAAATACGGCGAGACGAACTGCTGCAGGAGCCAGCCGTGCCCGCCGTGTATCATTATTCCGTCGAACCCGACCTTTTTTGCCAGCGCCGCGGCGTCTGCAAAGCAGTCGATGACATGCTGCATCAGCGCCTCGTCCATCGCCGCAACGTGCGCTCCGTCGGCGCGGGTAAGCTCCATGGGCCCGATCGGCTGTTCAACGCGGGCAAACTGTCCGCCGTGGTCCAGCTCGATGAAAGCCTTCGCCCCGTACTGCCGGATAGCGGCGGCACACTCGCCGAAATATGCGGCGGTGGACTTGTCCAGCGCAAAGGGCGTCCATGGCTGGCAGCCGTATTTGAGATCGACCATGGTGTCGTTCACGGTGACTTTCGCGGCGCCGCCGCGGGCCTCCTCGGCCAGAGTTTCGATCGCGGTCTCGTTCCCCGGCGGGGCATAGGGTATGCCGCTGTAATGGGGTCCTGCAAAAATACGGTTGCGGAACACGGTGTTTCCAAGAACTATCGGTTTGAACAGATTCGGATATTTCATATACACGGCGGTTTCCTCCCTTGCTTTCTTTTTTCAGATTATCACATATCTTTTCAATAGTAAATCTTTTATATTTCCCCGAATGTGATATAATGCGGATATAATCTTTAATACGGAGATGACTGTTATGGATATAAAAGAAAGATTTCTGAAATACGTTTCCTTCCACACGACCTCGGACGAAAACAGCGGCACCGTGCCCTCCAGCGCAAGGCAGAAGGTCCTGGGCCGCTATCTCGCTGATGAACTCGAAGCGCTCGGTCTTAAGAACGTCGAGATGGACGAATGCGGCTATGTTTATGCCTATCTCCCCGCGTCCGGGGGCTGCGAAAACCTCGACGCGCTCGGTTTTCTCGCTCACATGGATACCTCTCCCGACGTCAGCGGCAAGAACATAAAGCCTGCCGTCATCCGCTATGAGGGCGGCGACATCGAGCTTGGAAACGGCGAAAAGCTCCGTCTTTCCGTCTTTCCGTTCCTTGAAAAATACGCCGGTCAGGAGCTTATAGTGACCGACGGCACCACCCTGCTCGGCGCGGACGACAAGGCCGGCATCGCGGAGATAGTTTCCGCCTGCGAGTATCTGCTTACCCATCCCGAGATCAGGCACCGCGCGCTTGCCGTCTGCTTCACGCCCGACGAGGAGATCGGACGCGGCACGGACCATTTCGATCCCGGCAAGTTCCGCGCTCATCTTGCCTATACCGTTGACGGCGGCGAGCTGGGCGAGATCGAATATGAAAACTTCAACGCCGCCAGCGCCGTTATCGAGATACACGGCGTCAACATCCATCCCGGCTCCGCGAAAAACAAGATGAAAAACGCCGTTCTGATAGCGGCGGAGTTCATATCCGGTATGCCCGCGGCAGAGACTCCGGCGCACACCGAGGGATATGAGGGCTTTTACCACGTCTCCGGCATAAGCGGAGACGAATCCGGCGCGGTAATACACATGATAATACGCGACCACAACAGGGAAAAGTTTGAACGCCGCAAGCAGTTTGTCTCCGATCGCTGCGAATATATGAACAAGGTCTGGGGCGAGGGCACGCTCTCCCTCGCCATGCGCGACAGCTATTACAACATGAAAGAGAAGATCCTGCCCCATATGGAGCTGATAACGAACGCCGAAAACGCAATGCACAGCGCGGGCGTCGAGCCCCAGATAGTCGCCATCCGCGGCGGCACGGACGGAGCCAGACTCTCCTACGACGGGATTCCCTGTCCGAACCTGTCCACGGGCGGCGCAAATTTCCACGGCATACACGAGTTTGTCCCCGTGCGTTCAATGGAAAAAATGGTCGAGGTTATCGTGAACCTGGCCAGGGAATAAAACAAAAGCATAAAAATATCACGAAGTCTATATGCCTCCGTGATATTTTTTTCGTTATTGTATTTTTGCGATGCCCAGCACACGCGTCTGGACGCTTCTCAGCGGCCTGTACAGAACGAGCGTGAGCACAAAATTGCCGGCGCAGTGCGGGATATCAAACGGTATTCCGCTCACCCAATAGGAAAACGCCATTCCCGCGCCCCCTATAAACAGATACGGTATTGCGCACAGCGCGCCGAAGCACAGCCCGTGCAGCGCCGCGACGACCGCCCAGATGAGCGCCGAATCGTTCTTTCTCAGCAGGATCGCGGCGGCCGCAAGCAGGGGCCAGACATAAAGATAACTGATCCACCATATCCCGAAGCCGTACATCAGCCCCTCCAGAAGTACAAACAGAAACACCGAATACAGCGAGCACCAGCCAAAAGAACAGGCCGTCAATATTATCAGCAGCGCCGTCAGATGTATATTCGGCAGAGAGGCCATTGCGACCTGGAGCGCGAACATCAGCGCCCCCATCAGGGCCAGAATGCAGAGCTCTTTGACGCCGGGCTTACCAGCCGGTCGTGAGCGTGAACTCATACTTCTCTCCGTCCGCGATCGGAGTGTCGTCAACACCGGTCATGAGCATCTCGCCGCCGCGGGTGATGCACCACCACTCCTGAACAGAGTCGTCCGCGGTCTCGCCGTCGACGGTAATGACATACAGGCCGTATTCGCTCTCATCACCGGAGACGAGCCCCTCCTGTTCAACGGCGCCGCGCAGAAATTCCTCATCGGTGGCGATATCAAAGCTCTTGCTGCTGCCGTCGCCGTGGATAACTTCAACGGTAATGTTCTTGTCGCCCTCGGTCCCTTTGGGCGCAAAGTGCAGATATACCAGCGCAGCGGCGGCAATGAGCACGACGAGGACTACTACGGCAATAATTTTTTTGGTTTTTCCGGACATGAATATTTCCCCTTTCTCTTGCGTCAGAAATCGCACAAGGGAAAGAGGACGCAGGACGCCCGTTCCGGGCAGGCGTCTGCTCAGCGATCCGGCCGGGTTACGCGGCTCCCTTGATGCGGTTCGGCGCGTTTCGCGCCGCACAGGCAGGTTATCTGACTTCGGGAGCTTGCGCTCCGCTTCACAGTGACGGCCTCGCGGGGGATTTTCACCCCCATTCCCCTGTTAACTGCCGCCGGCCGGAAAACGCCGAAACGACGCCGTTTCGGGCGGGTCAATATCGGAGCTTTCCAGCTGCGGGGCAGATCCCGTTCCTGATCATTCACGCATGAAGTATAACATTTAACAGCCGCCTTTTCAACAGCGTTTATCCGAATGTTTACAGTTTATCTATTGATTTCGCGCTTTTACTGCTCTATGATGTTTATGGGTTTATGCCCGTTATTTTTGTCCGTTTAATGATGGAGGTAGATCAAATTTTGGACGACAACTTATGGCTTCAGCTTCTTTTGCAGATCGTGCTCATCGCGTGCAACGCGGTTTTCGCCTGCGCGGAGATCGCAGTGCTGTCGGTCAGCGATCTGAGGCTGGCCAGACTGGCCGAGGAGGGCAACAAGCGCGCGGTTCGCCTTGCCCGTCTGACGAGCCAGCCGGCAAGATTCCTTGCAACTATCCAGGTGGCGATAACCCTGTCCGGCTTTCTCGGCAGCGCGTTTGCCGCCGACAACTTTTCGGATAAGCTCGTGTCGTGGATAATGAGCCTCGGCGCCGGCATACCCGAGAAAACGCTCGACACCATATCCGTTATTCTCATCACGATCATTCTCTCTTATTTCACGCTCGTTTTCGGCGAACTGGTGCCGAAGCGTCTGGCAATGCGCAGGGCGGAATCCCTTGCGCTGGGCCTCTCCGGCGTGATAACCTTCATATCCCGCATCTTCAAGCCGATCGTCTCGCTGCTGACGCTGTCAACAAACGGCATTCTCCGCCTGTTCGGCATCGACCCCAACGCAAACGAGGAGGCGGTCACGGAGGAGGAGATACGCATGATGGTAGACGAGGGCAGCGAGCAGGGCAACATCGACCCCGAGGAGCGGGAGCTTATCAAAAACGTCTTTGAATTTGACGACATCTGTGCAAGCGAGATCGCAACGCACCGCATGGAGGTTTCGCTGCTCTGGCTGGAGGAGGACGTCTCCGACTGGGAAAAGACGATACACGACAGCCGGCACACCGTCTATCCCGTGTGCAGCGAAACGGCCGACAACGTCGTCGGCGTTCTCAACGCAAAGGACTATTTCCGTCTCGATGACCGCAGCCGTGAAAACGTACTGTCGCTGGTGCGTCCGGCATGGTTCGTACCGGGAAGCGTCAAGGCCGACGTTCTTCTCCGCAGCATGAAAAAAAGCCGCACCCATTTCGCCATAGTTCTGGACACCCACGGGGGCATGCAGGGCGTCATAACCATAACCGACCTTATCGAACAGGTCGTCGGCGACTTTGACGACGGGCCGGGGGACGAGGAGGGCGAGGATCCCGCGATCGAGCGCATCGACTCAAAGACCTGGTGCGTAATAAACGATCCTCCGCTTGATGAACTGGCGGAAAAGCTCGGCGTCGGGCTGCCGTGCAGCGAATATGACACATTGGGCAGTCTCATTTTTGCCACGCTTGGAGAAGTCCCCGCCGACGGCTCCACGCCGGAGATCGATATATGCGGCATACATATCCGTATCGTCTCGATAAAGGGGCACCGTCTTAAAAAAGCAATAATATGCATGCAGTGATTATTTCTTATCGCATCCCGCAGTGCCGGGATGCGATTTTTTATACAGAACAAACTGACATTACTGTAACAATATAACATTAGGTGTTCAAAATAACCGTATCCGAGCCATTTTATGCAGCATATTCAACAAATAATTACTCATTTTATGGGAGTGCATTAGTTGAAATATAAAAAATACTGGACTTTTAATTAACACAGAGTTAATATAAAATCAATTCCCGTCAGGCGCGGAAAATAATCTATGGAGGACAGGATCATGAAGAAACGCACCGTCTCGCTCTTGCTGGCATTGGTATTCGTTTTCGTACTGATGTCCGGCTGCGGCAGTAAAAAAGCAGAGCCAACTCCCGACGCCCCAATTGCTGACACCCCCACGGACAGCCCGGTTACTGACGCCCCCTCCGACGACCCCGCCGAGGTCACAACAGCCGACCCCAAGGCAAACTTCCCTCTGTCCGAGAATGAAGTCACATACACCTATTTTTCCCCCGCTCCCCAGGCTATCGGCAAAGCGATAGAATCGTTTAACGAAAACTCCGTTTTCAAAAAAATGCTCGAACTTACAAACGTCGATTTTCAGTTCATCAGTCCTCCGCAGGAGCTGGCCAAGGAGCAGTTCAACATAGTCATCGGCAGCGGCGATTATCCGGATGTCATGTCCGGTTTCGGCAGATGCTACGCCGCGGGCTATGACGCCGGTATAGACGAAGACGTTATCCAGCCTCTGAACGACTTCGTCGAGAAGTACTCCCCCACCTACTACGCGTTCCTTCAGGAGCATGACGACATCAATAAAAAGGTCCACACCGACACGGGCAATCTCTGGGGCATGGGCAGCGTAACGCTGGATCAGCCCGCGGAATGGGGTCCGATGATCCGCCAGGACTGGCTCGACGAGGCGGGGCTTGACACTCCGACAACTCTGGCCGACTGGGAAGAGGCGCTGACAGCCTTCAAGAATAACGGCCACCCCGGACTCATCCTGCTGAACACGGGATACCCCGACTTCTTCGGCAACGCATACCCCGTGACGGGCGCCTTCGGCGTCACCGGACTCGGTACCGACCAGGGCGCTCCGGGCTTCATCAACGACAACGGCAAGGCCGTTTTCACCGCCAATGTTGACGGCTACAGGGATTATCTCTCTCTGATGCAGGATTGGTACTCAAAGGGTCTTATCGATTCCGACTTCATGAGTATCAGCCAGATGACCTTCCCCGAGATGCTCATCAATGAGCAAGCCGGCATCTTCTGCTGGAACTGGTCCGAGATGGATCCCTTTGAAGCCATGACCGGCAATCCCAACTGCAACATCGAGCCTATCCCGAACCCTGTCCTTAACGAGGGCGACGAGCTCCATCTCTACAACTATAACGACCCGTGCAGCACAGGCGCCTCCTTCTCCGCCCGTCTGAGCGAAGAGGACCTTGGCATCCTGATGAGATACTTTGACTATTTCTGGACCGAAGAGGGCAACATTCTCAAGAACTTCGGCGTTGAACACGAGGGCTTCGAGTTTGTCGACGGCAAGCCCGCCTACACCGAACTCATCTATAAGAACCCGAACGAGTCCTGGTCCATGAGCCTCTGTCTCGACGTTTACACGCTCAATAACGGCATCGGACCCGGAAACTGGGAAGGCCGGTTCTATCTCCCGACCATTTCCGACTCCGCCAGAATGTGCAACACGCTCTGGTCCAACGACGCGGCCTATTTCTTCCCGTCCGTCACCCTGACCTCCGACGAGGCCTCCGAGGCCAGCGGTATCATGGCCGAGATCAAGACCTATGTCTCCGAGTATACCCTTGGCGCTATTGTCGGCGATATCGATATCGGCGGGACCTGGGACGATTACTGCGCCACCATTGAGGCGTTCAATGTCAAGCGCCTGGTCGAGATCTATCAGGGTGCGCTCGACAGATATCTCGCCCGATAAAACCGCTCTCCTTTGACAAACCCAGCACAAATAGACGAAGGACAGGTGTATTGCCTGTCCTTCGTCTTTTGGCCGCAGCATATTTTCGCCACCTGTACTCATATTCTTTACCCGGGCCGGTCACGGCTTTGCGGCGGATCTTTCCGCGCCGGATGAGCCGCGCCCGTTTTCCGGACATCCCCGCAGGGCAAAAATTTCATTGCAAACGGGTCCGAAATATGATATAAGTAATTATACCCGTTATTTGTATGCGAACCCATTTTATTTTTATGCAATTTGCAGACAGGAGTGCTTATGGAGGTAAAGAATTACACCGCAGAAGAACTGGTCACGCGCTGGGAGGACAGGCGTGACATCAAAAACCTTATGGGAAAATACGTTGTCAGCTTTCTCATCAAAAAGGAACCGGAGATCTTCGCAAGCTTCTGGAGCGCACGCGGGGACGTCTGCTACGGCGTAAACGAGGGCTGGTATTCCGGCCGCGACGCCATACGCGGCTACTATGACTCGCTGGACGCAAAAACCATCGCGGTGCGCGACAAGCTCATTGAGCTTTTCCCCGAAAAGGCCGGCGGAAAAACGCCCGAAGAGCTTTACGGCATCGGCCTGTTCGAGCCGCGCAGCATAACCAATTCCGTCATCGAGATCGCCGCGGACGGCGAAACGGCAAAGGGCATGTGGCACTGCTTCGGCTATGTCACCGATATCGACACCCACGGCCCCGTCTCAAACTGGATATTCGCAACGCTGTGCGCCGACTTCATCCGCGAGGACGGCGAGTGGCGGATATGGCACCTGATGTATCTCGAGGACATCAACAACCCCTCCGGCACCGACTGGTCCGGCGGAGAATACCCCTATCCGGAGTTTCCGGAGTTCGAATCGCTCCGATCCGTGAAACCGGCGGCCCCGAACGTTCCCTGCGTCCTCCGCGAGAGATACAGCGTTCGCCGCCCCTATATCGCAATGCCGAGGCTGCCCGAGCCCTATGCGGCCTTCGGTGACACCTTCAGCTACGGAATGTGAGAGAGAGGGGGATAACGAACATGGCAAAAAAGAAGAACACCAGGCCCGTATATACCGTCGAGGAGCGCATACAGCGCGTCTGGGAGGTCGAGCGCATCAAGGATCTGATGAGCCGCCGCAGCTTTTACATTGCAAACAACGACCGCCGCGCGGAGCTGAACGATTTCTGGGTCGCCAAGCCCGAACACCGCGCTACCGCCTCCTTCGGCTCCAACTGGGGCTATTATGTTGGCATGGACTCCATCAGCAATTACTATGTCGTGCGACATCACGAGCGCATGATGGAAGCCCTCCGGGAATATTGCAGCGCTCATCCGGAGGTGGAATACAGCGAGGATAACCTCGGCTTCGGCTGCATGATATCCCGCCCGCTGAACACGCCGCTGGTCGTTCTCTCCGGCGACGGACAGACGGCCAAGGGCATCTGGTACAGCATCGGTCAGGAATCCATCGCCCGCTCCGGCAAAACCGCGGACTGCCGGTGGTTCAACGGCAAGATCGCCGCCGACTTTGTCAAGGAAAACGGGGAGTGGAAGATCTGGCATCTGGTCGATTCCAACGACTTTTCCGTCGCCCCGGGCGAAAGCGTCAACGACATCCCGACGCGTCTGGCGCCGGAGGACAACGCCGCCGCCGTTGAATTCGGCAGGGGCGACATCGAGATGCTGACCCACAACGGAATGCTCAACTGGAGCGATGATTATCCCTTCCTGCCGCAGGAATACTTCCGTTTCTCCGGGGATATAAGCTATGGACCGGAGGGTCATCCGGACTATGAAGACTAAGGGGGGCACACATTATGAACATGAAGCATCTGACTCTTGAGGAACGCGTCCAGCGCGCAGAGGGCGGTCTTGCCGCAGAGTCTCTCCACGCGCGCCACTCCTATCTTCATGGCGGGACCCGCTGCAAGGAGGAATGGGATGAGATCTGGTCC
>CAKSWM010000047.1 GCA_934511545.1 uncultured Oscillospiraceae bacterium
TAGATATACTCGGCCATCTTGGGGTTCCATCTGCGGGTCTGGTGTCCGAAGTGGACGCCTGCTTCGAGAAGCTGCTTCATTGATACTACTGCCATGGTTGTTGTTTTCCTCCTGTATTTGTTTTTACCTCCGGAGGCTTCGCTTTCCGGCGCAAGCTGGTCGCCACAAACGCCGAAATCGGCTCTCCGTGCGTAATGCCCTGATATTATAGCAGGCAAAGAAATCGTTTGCAAGATGTTTTTGCTTTTTTTCGGTGAAATTCGCAAAGAAATCAGACTTTCCCGCCGACCGGACGCTTTTCCCGCCGCGGCCGCTGTATCTCTGCCGAGTCGTCGATCAGGATGATGTCGTCGCCTATCCTGATTATGCTCTCCCAGGGAAGGATATAGTCCGCCTCGCGGCCGAAAAGTCCGAGAACGCGGTATGGCCCGGGCACGATCAGCGCCAGCACTTGTCCGGTTTTCTGGTCCATATCTATATCCGACACAAAGCCGAGCCTGTGTCCGTTGCTTATGTTGATGACTTCCTTATAATGCAGATCCGCCACGCGCATATCATCACCTCTTATACGGAGGGTATGTATGTGGGGGAAAGATTATTCCCGGCCTTGATTTTCAAAATACCACTTGACACGTTATACTATGCGATGTATAGTATAACGCGAGAGGGGGTATATCGATGGATCCACAGCTGAAAAGAGGCCTTCTTGAGATATGTATTCTTGCTGCGATGCGCTCCGAGGAAACTTACGGCTATAAGCTGATACGGGATGTCTCGCCGTATATCGAGATATCGGAGTCAACGCTGTATCCGATATTGAAACGGCTGGAGGCGGGAAGGTTCGTTACGGTCCGGTCGGCGGAGCATAACGGCCGGCTGCGCAAGTACTACAGCATTACGCCCGCGGGGCGCGAAAAGCTGGAGGAATTTATCGGGCAATGGCAGCAGATCCTGCGCATATACAGCTTTATCGAGGGAGGTGCGGATAATGAAAAAGAATGAATTTTTGAAAGAACTTTCACATCGGCTCCGCGGAGTCAGGATCGCGGAGAGGCAGAGAACGCTTGCGTTTTATGACGAAATGATCTCCGACGCGGTGGAGGACGGCATGGACGAGGAAAAGGCGGTGGAGAAGCTCGGAAGCGTCGAGTCGATAGCCGCCCGCGTGATCGCGGAGGCACAGGAATCGGGAGATATCAAGCCGAAGGGGCGCCCGCTGAACACGGCACTGATAATAATAGGATCGCCTCTATGGCTGGTGCTGCTTATCACCGCGGCCGCCGTGATACTGGCGATGTATATCGTTGTGTGGAGCATTATCATCTCGCTGTTTGCCGCTGTTGCGGCGCTCGCCGCGGGAGGCATCGCGGGAGTCGCGAGCCTTGCATTGTTTGCAGGACAAAACTTGTCGCTCGCGTTTTTCGGCGTCGGCGCAGGTCTTGCCTGTGCGGGACTGTGCGTGCTGTGCGCATATCCGGTATGGCTGCTGACGAAGAAACTGGCCGTTGAAACCGGACGTCTGTGCGCAAAAATGTGGACGGCATGTATTGCCAGGTTCAGGAGGGAAAAATGAAAAAGAGTATAAAAGCAGTTTTGCTGGCGGCATGTGCGCTCATTATTACCGGCGCCGTTATATGTGTCTGCGCTTTCGGGGCCGTGGATTTTGATATATACAGGCTCTCGACTCCGGAGGACATTACGCGGGAGTGGCACCTTGAGACGGTCCCGTCCGAGGGGATAGAACGCATTCGGGTCAATGCGGAGGTGGACAGCATCAGAGTATGCAGCTCCGACTCGGATGAAATAAATCTGCTGTATTACACCAGCCAGTATGGCAGCTATGAGCTCCGGAACGAAAACGGAGAGCTGTCTCTTGACTATGTCGCGCTCAAGAGCAGAAAGTGGTATGAATACATAACCGTTGACTTCGGCGGTGCTCACAGTGATGAGATCAGCGTTGAGATCGGTATTCCGGCAGGATATGACGGGGATCTGTATATCGAAACGACGGCGGGGGATATGGAGCTTACGGAGCTTGAGCTCAACGGTGCGCTCAGCGCAAGGAGCACGACCGGGTATATGGAGCTTTACGATGTGTCGGCGGCCTCGGTGGAGGCGCAGATCACGACCGGCACCGTCGAGCTCCGGGATATCA
This sequence comes from uncultured Oscillospiraceae bacterium, assembly GCA_934511545.1. Classification (GTDB taxonomy): domain Bacteria; phylum Bacillota; class Clostridia; order Oscillospirales; family Oscillospiraceae; genus CAKSXP01. The sequence continues at coordinate 2,156 of CAKSWM010000047.1, forward strand.
CCGCAAAAGAGGATATAAGCGTCGGCTGCACGACGGGTGGAGCCGGGCTGGAAAACGTGTTTTCCGAAGGCCGGACGGCTGTGCGCAGCACAACTGGGGACATCGCCATGCGCTGCGTTGAAGCCGCGTCGATAACGACCGAATGCACGACGGGATCGGTAAACGGCTATGACGTAAGCTCCGGCAGCACCGTCATAACTTCGACGACCGGCGATATAAGCGTCTATATGCGCGGCACACCGGAGGATTATAACGTTTCGGCGAATGCAGCGACGGGCGGCACCGAGGTCGAGGGCGCGGACCGCGCAAACGGTGAGAAACGTATCGACGCCGGCACTGCAACCGGTTCGATCCGCATCGGATTTATTGGAGATTGAATATGAGAAAACGCGAAGGGGGGACCCTCCGCGTTTCTCATATTCATGAGATGAAGATATCTTTTTTGATCTGGCTCACGGCGTTTTTCTCAAGGCGGGATACCTGTGCCTGCGAAATGCCGATCTCCCGGGCGACCTCCATTTGAGTCCGGCCGTCATAGTACCGAAGGGCGAGAATACGCTTTTCGCGGTCCGACAGACGCGACACGGCCTCGTTAAGGGCCAGACGCTCAAGCCAGCTGTCAGGCGTGTTCTTCGCATCACCTATCTGGTCCATAACGCAGACGCTGTCTCCGCCCTCGGTGTACACGGGCTCATAGAGAGAGACGGGGTCCGCGATGGCGTCCAGGGCGAAAACGACCTCCCGCTTTCTTATCCCGAGTTCCCTTGCTATCTCATCGACCGTCGGTTCGCGCTGGCTGTCGTTCGTGAGCTTTTCCTTGGCCTGAAGCACGCGGTATGCCGTGTCGCGCACGGAGCGGGACACGCGTATCGCGCTGTTGTCGCGCAGGTAACGCCGTATTTCGCCCGAGATCATCGGAACTCCATAGGTCGAGAAGCGCACGTCGTGAGAGGTGTCAAAATTGTCGATCGCTTTGATAAGCCCGACACAGCCGACCTGAAACAGGTCGTCGGCGTTTTCGCCGCGTGCAGTGAATTTCTGTATTACGGAGAGGACCAGCCTCAGGTTCCCGCTTATGAGCTTTTCGCGGGCCTGCTTGTCACCGGCCTTGGCCTTTATAAGCAGCGAGGTCGTTTCGTCGTGCTTCAGCAGCGGAAGCTTTGCGGTGTTGACGCCGCATATCTCGACTTTGCTTTGCAAAAGAATTGCCCCCTTGAGAAGATATACGCTAGTATCTCCTCACGGGGGCTCAATTATTCCGCGGCGGTCTTGCCCGGTTCTTGCGGCGTGAGATCCATGCGATGGCGCACATGGCCGGAAAAGACTCAGAAATGCCTGGCAAGCTCGTGACGCAGGCGGAGGATTATCCGTTTTTCCAGACGACTGATATAGCTTTGCGAGATGCCGAGCATGTCTGCGACCTCCTTTTGGGTATACTCACTGTATCCATCCAGCCCGAAGCGCATGTCGATTATCAGCCTGTCGCGCTCCGGCAGACGGTCCATGGCGTCTTTCAGGAGCTGGCGCTCGACATTTTCCTCAAGCCCGCGCCCGACCTCGTCTCCGTCTGTGCCCAGAATGTCGGAAAGAAGAAGCTCGTTGCCGTCCCAGTCCGTGTGCAGCGGCTCGTCGAGACTGATCTCCGTGCGCTGGGAGCTTATCTTGCGCAGATGCATGAGAATCTCGTTTTCGATGCAGCGCGAGGCATATGTGGCAAGCTTGATGTTCTTGTCGCCCTTGAAGGTGCCGATGGCCTTTATAAGGCCGATAGTGCCTATGCTGACGAGATCCTCTAGGCCGACGCCGGTGTTTTCAAACCGGCGGGCTATGTATACGACCAGACGCAGGTTGTGCTCTATAAGAAGCTGTTTTGCGTCCGGATCGCCGTTCGAAAGCGCGAGAAGCGCGGCTTCCTCGCGTTCCTTTTCCAACGGGGGTGGAAGAATGTCGCTGCCGCCGACATAATGAATGGGCGGCGGAGACATCCCAAAGGCTGACAGAAGCCGCTGGAAGAACAGGTGCAGTCGAACTCTCAAGTGCAGGAACGGTCGCTTCATTGTTTGCTCCTTTCGCTGTAACAGTAGTCAGGGCAGCACTGCATGCTTCCGGTGTGCGGACCGGCAGACAGGATGTGCGCTGCGGATCGTGCGGTGCTGTTTCAGAATACGGCGTTGTATTCACCGTCGGCGCAGAGGAGGGAAGAGGTAACGGCGATGAGAGAGGGCGTTGTCTTTCCGCCGATGGTCAGGCTGTCCGGACGAAACGCGGGCAGAAGTCCGGCCGGATTTCCGACGGACGAATAGGGAATGAGACGGAACCGGCCCCGGCATGCGCAGGATCCCGACAGGGCCAGAAACATTTCAAGGGGGTCGGAAAGAGCAAAGCATTCCTGACATTCGCCGGGAAAAAGAGCCGCCGCCGTGCGCGCCTCCGCGATGCATACCGGCAGGCCGGAGACAGGGTCATAAAGCCCATTCCCCGTGTCGTGCAGGATCAAAAAGTCTGTTTTCCTTCCGTCCAGTTCCGCAACGGCGGGGAGGACCATACGCTCGGTTTTGTCCGCGGAGCGGCGGAACACGATGCTCAGTACGGCGTAGCAGACGGCGAAGGACAGCAGAAGTATCCTGAACGGAACGCGGACATAAAGCCCGTGTCCCGTGCCTGTGCCGCCGATAATGGACACAGCATAGACCGCTCCGCCGAACGCCGCGGACACGGCGAGGAATACGGCCGAACAGCGGAAGATGTGCTTTTCGCCCCAGTAAGCCGTCAGAAGCATCATTGCTGCAAAGGCGAGCTTACAGGGCCAGGAGGCCAGAAACGCCCCAAAGGGCAGAACGACCAGGACGGAATATACAGCGCCGACCGCGGCGCCGAGCGCGATAAAGCCGCGCCGCAGGTGCGCGGAGCATATGCGTCCCGTTACCAGCAGCAGCAGATAGTCTATTGCAAGGTTCAGAATGAACAGGCTGTCTATGTAGATAGTTTCCATGCACACCAGCATACAGAAAGCCAAATGCGAAGTCAGTCAAATCAGGGCTTGAAGCAAACTCTCCGCTATGGTACAATTATTTCGCTTCTAATGTGATTGTTTACAAAATAGACCTTTCAATATCCGACCGGATATATTAGAATCAGAGCGTAGTAATTAAGGAGTTGGCAGAAATGACAGATTCAAAACCCGCATATAAGCGCGTGCTTCTGAAGATAAGCGGCGAGGCTCTCGGCGGAGAGTCGGGCCGGGGAATAGATTTCACAACGGTGGAGAGTGTCTGCGGCGCCGTACGGACCTGCGTTGAGCTCGGGGTCGAGGTCGGCATCGTCGTCGGCGGAGGAAACTTCTGGCGCGGAGTCAAGGACGGCGGAGGAAAGATGGAACGCTCCAGAGCCGACCACATGGGCATGATGGCGACAGTTATGAACTGCCTTGCCCTTGCCGACGTGCTCGAGCAGATGGGGGTCGAGGTACGTGTCCAGACCGCTATTGAGATCCGCGCCGTTGCGGAACCGTATATCCGTCTGAAGGCCGACAAGCACCTGAGCCGCGGCAGAGTCGTCATTTTCGGCTGCGGCACCGGAAGCCCCTATTTCTCGACGGATACCGGCGCCGTGCTGCGCGCGGCAGAGGTCAACGCCGACGCAATACTGCTGGCCAAAAATATCGACGGCGTATACAGCGCCGATCCCAAGCTTGATCCCACCGCCGTAAAATACGACGAAATAAGCTATGACGAGGTGCTGGCAAAGCACCTTGCGGTGATGGACTCCACAGCCACCAGCATGGCGATGGATAACAACATACCCGTTATCGTTTTTGCCCTGAAAGATCCGCAGAACATTGTCCGCGCGGTCATGGGCGAAAAGGTCGGAACGACCGTAAAATAAATTCCAGGAAAAATACATCATAATATATATAGGAGGAACAAATTATGTCAACCGGTTATGAAGAGTTTACCGACAGAATGCAGAAGACCACGGAGGTCCTTTCCGCACAGTTTGCTGCGGTCCGCGCCGGCCGCGCCAACGCGGGCGTGCTCGACCAGATAACTGTCGATTATTACGGAACGCCGACGCCCATCCAGCAGATAGCCTCCATCTCCGTTCCGGATCCCCGCAGCCTGGTCATCCAGCCGTGGGATGCCTCCGCTCTCAAAAACATCGAAAAGGCTATCCTTGCGTCCGATCTGGGCATCAACCCTCAGAATGACGGCCGCATCATCCGCCTCGTTTTTCCGCAGCTGACGGAGGAACGCCGCAAGGAGCTGGCAAAGCAGGTCAAGAAATACGCCGAAGAGGCAAAGGTCGCCATCCGAAACATCCGCCGCGATGCGCTGGATAAGTTCAAAAAGCAGCAGAAGGCTTCCGAGATAACGGAGGACGACCTGAAGGGAATGGAAAAGGATTTTCAGAAGCTGACAGACGAGTACATTAAAAAGACTGAAGAACTCGCTGCCAAAAAGGAAAAAGAGCTTTTCGAGATCTGAGTTCATAATGGGCATATTTAAAGCAAAAAAGGCGGCGGGGGCGGTAGATTTTTCTAATCTCCCCCGCCACATTGCCGTTATTATGGACGGCAACGGCCGCTGGGCGCAGAAGCGCGGCATGCCGAGGACCGCGGGACATGCAGCCGGGGCGGAGACCTTCCGACGCGTTGCAACATACTGCAAGGATATCGGACTTGAATATCTGACCTGCTATGCGTTTTCAACGGAGAACTGGAAGCGTCCGCAGGAGGAAGTGCAGACCATTATGAGACTTCTGGAAAAATATCTTCTGGAAGCCATAGAACGGATGGAACGCGACCGGGTCCGGATGAAATTCTTCGGCGACACGAGCGTCCTGTCGCCGAGACTGCGCGAGCTGATCGCCCGCACCGACGAGATCAGCACCCATTTTGAGGGCTGCCAGGTCAATATCTGCGTCAACTACGGCGGCAGAGACGAGATCGTGCGCGCGGCGCGCGCCTATGCGCAGCTTGTGTCCGCCGGAGCGCCGAACGACCTGACGGAGGATATGTTCTCGGGATTCATGTATTCCGCCGGTATCCCAGACCCGGATCTTATAATCCGGCCCAGCGGGGAGCAGCGGCTGTCAAACTTTCTCCTTTGGCAGGCGGCCTATGCGGAGTTATACTATACAGATACTTTGTGGCCGGATTTTGACGAAAAAGAGATGAATTGTGCTATCGCAGCGTATCAAAAACGCAGCAGGCGCTTTGGAGGTGCTCAGAAATGAAAACAAGGATAATCGTTGCCGCGATCGGGATACCGCTTCTGATAGTAGTTATTTTTGCGCTTCCGCTCTGGACGTTCGCGCTTCTGGCGGCGGCCATATGCGCAATAGCCGCGTGGGAGCTTATCAAATGCGCTGCGCCGGAGGCCAGGATCAGACTCCGTATCTACGCCATGGCGAGCGCCGCCATGATAGCTCTCGGCGCCGCATTTGAGCTGCGCGATAACCTTACATACACGGCGATATTTCTGCTGTTCCTTCTTTGCTTCTGCGAGATCATGCTCACCTTCCGGTATGAAGAGCATATGTCCTTCCGCACGGCGGCCGTGGTTTTCGTTGCAGGAGCGCTGATACCGCTGCTGCTGTCGGCTCTGGTCCGCGTCGGCAATGTTCCAGAAAAGCGCGGCTGGTTCCTGCTTCTGCCGTTCGTTGTTGCTTTTTCCAGCGACAGCGGAGCTTACTTTGCCGGAAGCTTTCTCGGAAAGCACAAACTCGTTCCGCATCTCAGCCCGAAGAAAACCGTCGAGGGCAGCATAGGCGGCTTTGCTTCCACTATCGTAATGCTCGTTATATACGGCGTTGTGCTCAAGCTGATGCATTTTGAAGTCAGCTTCCTTCTGCTCGTGGTCTACGGCTTCCTTGGAAGCCTTGTGTGCCAGCTTGGAGATCTTGCGTTTTCCTCGATAAAGAGAGAGTTCGGCATAAAGGATTACGGCAATCTGCTTCCCGGACACGGCGGCGCGCTCGACCGTTTCGACAGCATGGTGTTTGTCGCTCCGCTGGTCGAGGTGCTGATGCTCTGGGCGCCGGCGTTCTCTGTCGGAGGGTGATATCATATGGTAAGAAGTATTGCTATCCTGGGCTCTACCGGCTCGATCGGCCGTCAGACGGTCGATGTCGCGGCGCGGCGCGGACTGAGCGTACGTTCGCTTGCCGCGCTCAAAAACACAAAGCTGCTTGAAGAACAGGCAAGGCTGTTAAAGCCCGCTTACATAGCCGTTTATGATGAGAGTGCAGCGCGCGATCTGCGCGTTCGGCTTGCCGACACGGACATCGCGATCGGCTCCGGTGAGCACGGGCTTGTCGAGGCGGCGGTGATACGAGACGCAGACGCCGTTGTGACGGCGGTGTCCGGCTCTGTGGGGCTCAAGCCCACGCTCGCCGCGATAGAAAAGGGAAAGCGCATCGCGCTCGCAAACAAGGAAACGCTTGTCTGCGCGGGCGAGATCGTCATGAAAAAAGCCGCGGAATACGGAGCAGAGATAGTTCCGGTCGATTCGGAGCATTCGGCGATATTCCAGTGTCTGAATGCGGCTGCGGACAGGAAAAGACAGCTTCGAAAGATATTGCTGACGGGTTCCGGGGGACCGTTCCGCGGCATGACGCGGGAACAGACGGCGTCCGTCACGCGCGAACG
>CAKSWM010000048.1 GCA_934511545.1 uncultured Oscillospiraceae bacterium
GTCAGCAATGTCCGAAGAAATATCCAAAATACTGGGAAAAATAGGCCCTCAAAGAGTAATGGATAGAACAGTTTCTTATCAAAAAGTACATATAAAGACCGCTGACCCGCGCCATGTGCGCATAAAGTCAGCGGTCTGATTTTTAAATATCCGGTCACGGAGAATGCTCCGCAGAACGCTCGATACTCCCGTTGACAGAGAGTATCAATCTGCGTCCTTTACGCGATTCTTCTTACGCCTTTGCAAACCCGGCGGCGTTCGTACCGGCGAGTCGGCCGAAGGTTATGCAGCTCGAGTGGCTGATGCCGGGCAGTATCATCGGGTAATCGACCGGGAAGCGGTTGCCCTGGATATTGCCGCAGACATACAGGCCGGGTATGGGCCGTCTGTCCCCGTCAAATACGTTGCAGTCGCTGCCGCAGTCGAGACCACCGACAGTGCACAGGACGCCGGCCGTGCCGATATTGCTGGCAAAGAAGGGTCCCTGTTCGATCAGGAACATACGTGCGCCAGTCTTGCCGAAGTCCTCGTCAACGCCCTTGCGGCAGAGCTCGTTGTATCTCTCGATCGTCTTGAGAGCCGCGGCCTTTGCCTCGGGCTCAAGCTCCAGCTTTTCGACAAGTTCCTCAATGGTATCCGCCATGACGACGCGCTTTCCGGGGCCCTGCCTGTTGGCGGAATCGATGATATCCTCAAGATTCGTATAGCTGTCGTTGGCCATCCAGCGCTGCTGGGGATTGACGGCGGTGGAAGCCGCGGGCGCAACGCCGCAGGCCGCGCCGTGGCCGGGGTTCAGCTTCGGCAGATATTCCTCGATCTTCGAGTCGAATATCTGATAGCCCCTGCACTCGCGCTGGCGGGCAAGGATATGCTCCCAGGACTGGCCGTCGAGTTCCTCGTTCATGAAGCGTTCGCCGTTTGCGTTGATGTTCAGCATACCGGCGCAGCCGAGCGCGCCGCCCATGCAGTGGTTTATCAGGCCGATTGGGCCGTCCTCCATGACCGCGCCGATGTGCATTGCCATCTTGTGACCGTCGCCGACATTTATGCGGTACGGATTCTTCGGATTGCGCATACTGAAACCGAGACTGTCGCGGATAGCCCACGGCGCATAGTAATAGGTCATAGCCTCGTCGCCGACGAAGTCGCCCGTTGCAAGGATAACGGACTTTGCGTTGCACTGGGTGACCTTTCCGGTTTTGGTGTTCTGCACGATGACGCCGGTCATCTCGCCGGAGTCTGCGCGCAGAAGCTTCTTTGCCGGGGTGTTCCAGAAACACTTGATGTTGCCCGTGCGCATACCTACCAGAAGGCTGTTCCACATCTCGGGAACAAGGCTGGGCGCCAGACGCAGGGTCACGGGATATGCCTTGGCAAATTCCTTGTCCATGTCCCATCCCTCGGGCAGCGGCCAGCGCTCGGGAACGACCCAGTTTTTCACGTCCGCGGGCAGGACCTCGGTCGTGCTGCCCATGACATATACGTCGGGAGTTCCCTCCATGAACCAGTCGAAGCACTCGCCGTTGTGCTCGACCCAATACTTGAAGGCCCTGTAATCGGGTCTCCAGCCAAGGTCGCGCATGAACTGGTTGAAGATCTCTTCCTTATACGCGGTGTAGTCCTTGCCCCACCACTTTTTCTCGAGTTCGGAACCGATGACAGCAATGTCGCCGGAACGCCCGCGCGGGCCGTTCATCTTCTCGAAGAGCGCGACCTTTGCGCCCGCCTCCGCCGCGGCTCTGGCGGCGCTCGTGCCGGCAAGTCCGGCTCCCAGCACTATGACGTCGGTTTCGATGATCTCGTCAACATGGTCAAACTCCGGCTCCTCGCCAAGCCACTGCTCCATGGTGATGGAGCTGCCGTCGAGGTTATGGGGCATTCCGTTTTTAATGAGCGGGAACTCTCGCGGGAAAGATATGTCCGCAGGCAGTATATCCTCGGGGACGCCGCCCTCGGGCACTATCGCCTCGAACGGACAGACCCGGTAGCATGCGCTGCAGCCGATGCATTTTTCGGGGTCGATTGCAAAGTGGGGGCCTGCGGGACCCAGGGCATCCTTCGGGCAGATGCCCGAACAGGTGCCGCATCCAACGCATTCGTTCGATACTGCGTATTTCATGTGTTTCCTCCTCGATTCATTTTTAATGACTTGATTAAGTATATACCATTCCTTGTACATAAGTCAAATATTTATGGCAGAATCCATGACGTTTTTTGTGAAAAGAGCATAAAATTGGTCCAATCTTCCACAAATAAAAGAAGTATCCGCGAAAAGCGGATACTTCTTTTATGCAGTCGGGAACAGCCGTTTATGCCTTTTTCCATTTAACGCCCTGGGGAGTGTCCTCAAGGACAATGCCGCGGGCCTTCAGCTCATCGCGGATGCGGTCTGCCTCCGCCCAGTTTTTGGCCTTGCGCGCGGCCTGGCGCTGCTCTATGAGAGCCTCGATCTCCGCCGTCTCGCCGTCGTCCTCTCCCTCCTGACCGAAGGGTATGCCGAGAACGCCGCACAGTTCAAGAAATTCGGCGCGGCAAGCCTCCGCAAGAGCCTTCGTCGGATCCGCCGCAGGGGAAACGGCGGAGTTTATCTCACGCACCATCTCGAAAATGACGGAAATGGCGTCTGCTGTGTTGAAGTCGTCGTCCATGACATCGTCGAACTTGACGCGGTATTTGTCAAGTCCGGAGGCAACTGCGGTCTCCTCCGGCGTCATCTCTCCCTCTCTGCCGTTGGCGGCAAAGAAGTCGAGGTTTGCCTTGGCCGTGCGCAGACGCTCAAGCGCAGACTTTGCCTGCATGAGTATTTCGCCGGAATAATTCAGCGGGCTGCGGTAATGGCTCATGAGCATGAACATCCGGATGCAGTCATAGCCATATGCCTCCGCCGCCTCGCGGACGGTGAAGAAGTTGCCGAGAGACTTGCTCATCTTTCTGTTATCGATGTTGATGAACCCGTTGTGCACCCAGTAGTTGACGAATTTGCAGCCGTTGGCCGCCTCTGACTGGGCTATCTCGTTCTCATGATGCGGGAAAGCAAGGTCGCTGCCGCCGCAATGGATATCTATCGTCTTGCCGAGGTATCGGTTGGACATGGCGGAGCACTCGATGTGCCAGCCGGGGCGGCCCTTTCCCCAGGGGGAATCCCATGCGGGTTCTCCGGGCTTTGCTGCCTTCCACAGCGCGAAATCGAGCGGGTTTTCCTTTATATCTCCGACCTCGATGCGTGCGCCGGACTTGAGATCGTCGATCGGCTGGTGGCTCAGCTTGCCGTAGCCCTCGAACCGGAGCGTGCGGTAATACACGTCGCCGCCTACAGGATAGGCATAGCCCTTGTCTATCAGGGTTTGGATAAGCTCGATTATCTGCGGGATGTTTTCGGTCGCTCTGGGATGGACGGTCGCCTCATGCACGCCGAGGGCCATGGCGTCAACGAAATACTCGGCGATATACTTCTCCGCGATCTCCGCGGCGGAAACGCCTTCCTCGTTGGCCTTGTTTATGATCTTGTCGTCCACGTCGGTGAAGTTCTGCACGAACTTTACCTCATAGCCGCGATACTCAAGATAGCGGCGCAGGACATCGAACATGATTATCGGGCGGGCGTTGCCGACATGAATGTAATTATACACCGTCGGGCCGCAGGCATACATACGGACCTTGCCCTCCTCGATCGGGACAAACTCCTCCTTCTGCATGGTCATAGTGTTGAAAAGCTTCATTTATCTGTCTCCTTTGAATCAGAAAGGTTTTCCATTACGTATTTTTCAAGTATCTGCATCTGCTCACGCAGGGCGGACAGCTCGACCTCGACGGGGTCCGTGACACTGACCTGATCGACCTCCGCGGCGAAGTTTACCCGCTTTCCGGCGATCCTGACGACACGCGCTGGCACGCCGACGGCGGTGCTGTCCGGCGGTATCTCCGTCAGGACCACGGCGTTGGAAGCGATGCGGCTGTTGTCGCCGACTTTGAACGGGCCGAGTATCTTGGCTCCGGAGCCGACGAGCACATTGTTGCCTATCGTCGGGTGGCGTTTTCCGGTGTCCTTGCCGGTGCCTCCGAGCGTCACTCCCTGGTACAGAAGCACGTCGTCGCCGATCTCCGCGGTCTCTCCGATGACTATGCCCATTCCGTGGTCGATGACGAGACGCCGGCCGATCTTTGCTCCGGGGTGTATCTCAATGCCGGTCTTTTTCCGCGAGCGCTGTGAAATGAGCCGTGCAAGAAAAAACAGCTTGTGCTCGTAGCACCAGTGCGCCCGTCTGTGAGCGCGCGTGGCCTTGAGTCCCGGATACAGCGTCAGTATCTCGAAGCCGGAGCGCGCTGCGGGGTCGCGCGCCTTGTATGCATTTATAGTTTCGCGAAGGTCATTGAACAATATATACCACCTCCGAATAAAATAAAAAGCCTCTTACGGTCATCTTCCGTAAGAGGCGAAAAATTTTTCGCGGTTCCACTCTCGTTTATAGCTCTGCCGGCGCATCACCGGTCCGGACGTTAACGCCGTCATACGCGGGCGCATTTCCTCGCCCGGCGGCTCCGGGGCGCATTTTCCGCCATACGCTGCCGGTCCCGCTTTCAGCCAAACGGCGGGCCCTCTCTGCTGCGCGCATCCCTGCGGTACTTTTCCCTTTCACAGCCATATTTCCTATTACCGATTGATTTTATCACGACCCGAAGCGCCTTGTCAAGAGGCACGGCAAAGGGGCGCCCGGGCGCCCCTTTGAGCATTCACATAATGCCATAGATCTCGTTTGTGAGCGCCGCGAAGCCGCTTATATCCAGCGATTCACCGCGCACGCGGACGTCGAATCCGGCGCTGCGGACGGCGCTTTCCAGCTTTTCCTTCGGCAGCGGGACCCCGCTGCACAGCGCGTTGACCAGCGTTTTGCGGCGCTGGTTGAACGCCGCGCGGACAATGCGGAAGAAAAGCTCCTCGCTTCTGACCTCTGCGGGCGGCGTTTTTCGCGGCGTGAGACGTATCACGCTCGAGGTCACCTTCGGCTGCGGCACAAAGCAGCCCGGCGGCACATCGAAAAGTATCTTCGGCTCGGTGTGCCAGTTTGCGTATACGGTGAAAGCGCCGTAATCGGCCGTACCCGCCTTTGCGCAGAGCCGGCGCGCGACCTCGCGCTGGATCATCACCGTTATGCTCTCAAAGCAGCGTGCCTCGATAAAGGCCGTGAGCAGCGGACTTGTTATGTTATACGGCAGATTCGCGCAGACTGCGGGGCGCAGAGCGCCGAGCTTTTCGCGCACCAGCGCCGGGATATCCAGCTTCAGCACATCGGCAAACACGATCTCAACATTGTCCCTGCCCGCCATCGTTTCGGCCAGCACCGGGCGCAGCGCGGAGTCGAGTTCGACCGCAACGACCTTTCCGGCGCGCAGAGAGAGCTGTTCGGTAAGGCACCCGACGCCGGGCCCGACCTCAAGAACGCCGTTTTCCGATCCGATCCCGGACTCGTCCGCTATGCGCTCCGGCACCCAGGCGGCCGTCAAAAAGTTCTGCCCCATCGATTTTGAAAAACGGAAGCCGTGGCGCAGGAGCAGCGCGCGCACCTCGGAATAATTCGTAAGCTCCATCCTCGCTCACACCAACAGCGCGGCGCCGAAGGCAGTCGCACACTCGGCGTGAGGCGGGATCAGAAACTCGATGCCGTATATCTTCTGGAAGTTATGGAAGTTGATCTGCGCGGCCTCGCTTGTGACGAGAGCACCCGTCAGCACAACGCTGCTGACATCCGCAGTTCTGGCGGCAAACAGCGCCATCGAACCGACGACCTGAAGGATCAGGTTGGTGATTCCAGCGGCCCAATCGTTTTTTGTCGCTTCGGGCGATATCTTCGCAAGGTTTGCGGCCGTGATGCGCGGATCGAGAAAGTCCGAGCCGGGCCGGATATCGCCGATGGACAGGTCAACGTTTGCAAGGCTTCCGTCCATCGCGGCCCTGAGCAGGGTCTCCGCGCTGTCGAAGCCGAGAAGGCTGCCCAGTCCGCAGAGCGTTCCTCCGCCGACTCCGGTGCCGCCGATGTGGGCGATCTTATCCCCGTCCACGGATATATAGGCGGTACCCGTTCCGACGCTGGCGGCGACCAGCCTGCCGCGGCCGGACAAAACTCTTGCACCCGTTCCGGCGGCCTGGAACTCGTCCACGAGCTTACAGGGGGCAACAAGCTTTTTTGTATCGACACCGGTCGAGCCGAGCCCGGTCAGGGCGATCCTGTGCAGCCGGCGCGGGTCGATGCCGCTGGACTCCATGGCCTCCAGAATATCGGGATGGCCGTTTATATAACGCTTGAAAATGAGCTTTCCGTCGCGCGCGGCGGCCAGCTTGACAGCCGAGGCGCCGATGTCGATTCCAAGATTAGTCATAGTTTCACCTGCTTTGTTTCTGCCGCTTACAGCAGCTTGTCGAAAGCCTGCCTTCTCGGGTCGTGCCCCTCCTCGACGGAGACGAGGATATTGCCGCGGTAGCTGTATCCGCAGCGTTTCAGAAGCTCCTGCATGGCCTTGTTTTTTCTGTGTGTGTCAACACGGATGACGTTTCTGCCGCGGGCAAGGGTTATCTCATCGGCAAAGCGGAAGAGCATATCCGCAAGCCCGCTGCCGCGGAACTCCGCCGCGACGGCACTGCGGTGCAGAACGCAATAGGGCCCGTCCGTGCGCCATTTTCCGTCCGTCAGGCTGTCATAGGTCTTTTCCGGATAGCTTGAAAGAGAGAAAAATGCAGCCGTTTTCCCGCCGTATGTTACAACGTAGCAGTCGCCGCGGGACATATCGTTCCGGAAAGCTTCCGCGTTCGGATAGTCCCCCTGCCACTGGTCAACGCGGTTTTTGCGCAGATAATTGCGCGCCTGACGCACGATGAGCAGGATGTCGTCCAAATCTTCCTCCGCCGCGAGGCGGTATTCCACCGGCTCCGTAAGCTTTTTGCGTCTGCGGTCGCGCAGTATTTCCTGATACAGCTCCGCATCCGTTCCCTCCAGCGTCAGCTTTTGGAACATATCGGGGCGCTTTTCCATCGTCCGTTCGATAGCTTTTTTGCGCCGCCAGCGCTCGACCGCGGCATGGTTGCCGCTGCGCAGCACCTCGGGCACGGCGCGCCCCTCCCATACCTCCGGACGCGTATACTGCGGATATTCGAGCAGCCCATCCCAGTGGCTCTCGCCGGTGTAGCACTCCTCGCTGGCCAGAACGCCGGGAACGAGCCGGCAGACGGCGTCCGTTACGGCCATCGCCGCGATCTCGCCGCCGGTGAGCACAAAGTCGCCGAGGGATATTTCCTCGTCCACGCACTGCTCTATGAACCGTTCGTCCACGCCCTCATAATGTCCGCAGACGAGCACAAGGTGGTCATAGTCCCGCGCAAGACGCTTTGCGGTCTCCTGTGTGAATGTAGGGCCCTGCGGCGACATGTATATGACCCGCGTGCGCCGCCCGGACGTCTTTTCGAGAATGACGTCCAGGCAGGATTTGAGCGGCTGAGCCATCAGAACACAGCCCCAGCCGCCGCCGTAGGGATAATCGTCGACCTGGAACTGTCTGTTTTCCGTATAATCGCGTATCTGAACGCAGTTTATATCAAGTATATCCTTTTTTGAAGCTCTTCCGAGGATGCTTTCGTCAAGCACAGCCTGCATCCTGTCGGGGAAAAGCGTCATGATGTCGATCTTATAGGACAAATAATATCACTCTCCCGGAAAGCTTACATTCCCTCGATGAGCCTGACGGTCACTACCGCGTTTTCGGCGTCCGTGTTCAGAACAAATTCCGGCACGGCGGGAATGAGTATTTCCCTTTCTCCACGCACGACATAGACGTTGCCTGCCGGCATATCCAGCACCTCGGCAAGCTTTCCGATCTCCGTTCCGCTTTCATCGACCACCGAAGCGCCGATCATATCCTGTATGAACCAGCTGCCCTCCGGAAGCTTTGCATCCGCGCGGTTTATGAAGATGATCCTGTTTTTGAGCTTCATGGCCTCCTCAACGCTGTCCACGCCGTCGAGCAGGGCGATCAGAAAGCCCTTGTGGACGCGGGAATGGAGCACCCGTACCTCCGTCCCGTCGATATATATTCTTTTGAATCCCCGGAGAAAATCGGCGCTGTCGGCCCAGGGATCGATCTTGACTTCGCCCCTTACGCCGTGCGTATTGATGATCTTTCCGGCTTCAAGAAATTCCTTTTTCATAAAAAAACCTCATAAACAAAAAGGGGGGAGCGTTTCCTCTCCCCCTTTTATCAGGGCGTCAGTCCATTATCTCGACAGACACCTTCTTGCCCTGCCTTTGGGCGACGGCCTTCATAAGGATGCGGATCTCTTTCACGATCCTGCCCTGACGGCCGATGACCTTGCCCATATCGCCGTCTGCGACCCGCACTTCAAATACGGTCTCGTTTCCGGACTCGCGCTCGGTCACAGCGACCTCGTCGGGTTTTTCGACGAGATTCTGTACAATGTAGGTCAAGAGTTCTTTCATTATCAGCTGTTACTCCTTATGCCTCTGCCTTCTTGAGCAGCGCCTTGACGGTGTCAGTAGGCTGAGCGCCGTTGGAGATCCAATACTTTGCGCGCTCGAGATCAATCTTGACCAGAGCGGGCTCGGCG
>CAKSWM010000049.1 GCA_934511545.1 uncultured Oscillospiraceae bacterium
CCGATCAGTACGATCTGGTGTGCAACGGCGTGGAGCTTTCATCCGGCGCGGTCCGCAACCACGATCCCGAGATCATGGTCAAGGCCTTTGAGCTTGTACGTCTCGGCGAGGAGGATGTCAAGGCCAAGTTCCCCGCAATGTACAATGCGTTCACCTATGGCGCGCCGCCTCACGCGGGCATAGCCCCGGGTGTTGACCGCATGGTCATGCTGCTCGCCGGCGAGGACTCCATCCGCGAGATAATCCCCTTCCCGATGAACAAGAACGCACAGGATTTGATGATGAACGCTCCGGGCGAGGTGACTCAGAAGCAGCTTGACGAGCTCCATATAGCGATAGTCAAAAGCGACGGAGAGTAAATAACAAATCAACATTCAGCGGCGGAAGGCAGTGGGAAAATGGTCTGTAAAATTCGCTCCCTGGGGCTTTGGGGCATATCAGGATATGAGGTCACGGTGGAGGTCTTTCTTGCGAGCGGGCTTCCGCGCATCGACGTTGTAGGGCTGCCGGATTCGGCGGTCAAGGAATCGCGCGAGCGCGTGCGCGCCGCGATAAAGAACAGCGGACTGAAATTTCCCGTCAGCCGCCTGACCGTCAACCTTGCGCCCGCGGACACGAAGAAGGAGGGGACGGTATATGACCTGCCCATTCTTCTTGGCGTGCTTGCCGCTTCGGGCGATATCCCCGCTCCGCCGGATGACGCCGCGTTTTTCGGCGAGCTTTCGCTCTCCGGCGAACTGCGGAGCGTCCGCGGCGCGCTTCCGATGGCGCTGGCGGCCCGCAGAGCGGGAATACGCAGGCTTTTCGTGCCCGACGGGAACGCAGCGGAGGCCGCTTTTGCCGACGGCGTCGAGGTCTATCCCGTAAAAACCGTGAGCGAGCTGATAGCGCATCTGGACGGTTCGGCGCCGATAGCGCCCGCGGCCGCTCCGGAGATATCGGCGATACGCAGGTCCGGCCCGGATTTTGCGGAGGTAAAAGGGCAGGAAAACGTCAAGCGCGCGCTGGAGATCGCCGCGGCGGGAGGGCATAACGTCCTGCTCGTCGGGCCGCCGGGAGCGGGCAAATCCATGCTTGCGCGCCGCATCCCCGGCATATTGCCGGAGATGAGCCTCGGCGAGATGCTCGCGGCGACCGAGATACACTCGATAATGGGTCTCACGAGCAGTGAAAACCCGATACTTACGGAGCGGCCCTTCCGTTCGCCGCACCATACGGTCTCCGCCGTTGCAATGTCCGGCGGGGGCAGCGCCGTACACCCGGGCGAGATCAGCCTTGCGCACAACGGCGTTCTGTTTCTCGATGAGCTTCCCGAGTTTCCGCGCGATGTGCTGGAAACTCTGCGCCAGCCGCTGGAGGACGGCTTCGTCACGGTCTCGCGCTCCGCGGGCAGCGCGCAGTATCCCAGCTCGTTCATGCTGGTATGCGCGATGAATCCCTGCAAGTGCGGCTGGTACGGCCACCCGTCCGGACGTTGCCGCTGTACGCCCAACGAGATAAGAAGATATCACAGCCGCATCTCCGGCCCACTGCTGGATCGCATAGACATAATAGTCGAGGTCCCCGCGCTCGAATACGAGGAGCTGCGCCGGAAGCCGGATGCGGAAAGCTCGCGCGAGATAAAAAAGCGCGTGGATGCGGCGCGGGAGCGTCAGCGTGCAAGACAGAACGGAGAGACCGGCGCAGAGTGCAACGCCCGTCTCGGCCCTGCGGAGCTTGCGAGGTTCTGCGCCTTGTCGCCGGAGTGCGACGAGCTGATGCGCGCGGCCTATGACACGATGGCGCTGACCGGCCGAAGCTATGACAGGATACTGCGGGTCGCGCGTACTATTGCCGATCTCGACGGAGAAGAGAATATAGCGCCTGCGCATCTTGCGGAGGCCATTCAATACAGGACCTACGATTTTACGGAAAACGATGACTGAGGGGATGCATATGAGCACAGAAAGACCGATAATCGAATTACAGAATGTCGGAAAGCGGTTCCAGTCGATGGACGGAGAGGTCACGGCGCTTGAGGGCGTGGATCTTTCCATCAACAGGGGCGATATTTTCGGCGTGATCGGCATGTCCGGTGCGGGCAAATCCACGCTGGTGCGATGCATCAACCTGCTTGAGCGCCCGACGACAGGCTCCGTCCTTTTCGAGGGGGAGGATCTGACAAAGATGAGCCCCTCCGCGCTGCGTGAGTGCCGCCGCAAGATCAGCATGATCTTCCAGCAGTTCAATCTTCTCATGCAGAGCACCTGCCTGAAAAATATCTGCTTCCCGATGGAGATCGCCGGTGTCAGAGCTGCCGACGCGAAAAAGCGCGCCATGGAGCTGCTCGAGATCGTCGGACTTCCGGACAAGGCGAACGCCTATCCGGCTCAGCTCTCCGGCGGACAGAAGCAGCGCATAGCCATCGCCCGCTCGCTGGCCTCCGATCCGGAGGTGCTCATGTGCGATGAGGCGACGAGCGCGCTTGACCCGACGACAACGCGCGCCATTCTCGCGCTGATAAAGGACATCAACAGGCGTCTGGGCATAACGGCTATCATAATTACGCACGAGATGTCGGTTATAGAGGAGATATGCTCCCATGTCGCGATCCTTGACAAAGGCCGCGTCGCAGAGATAGGCGCCGTCGAGGAGATATTCACAAATCCAAAGACCGAGGCCGCCAGGAGACTGGTCTATCCCAACGGCGCGCCTGTTTCCGACCTTAAGAGCGACCGCGTCGTCAGGATCGCATTCAACGGCGGCACGAGCTACAGCCCGCTTATCGCCTCGCTTGCGATCGACTGCGGCGTAAAGGTCAATATACTCGGCGCGGACACGCGCAATGTCGGCGGCAAGGCGTTCGGAACGATGCTGATCGGTCTGCCCAACGATCCCGAGGGCGCGGAAAAGGCGCTGAACTATATCCGCCGCCAGAAGGATGTTACCTGTGAGGAGGTGGAATACAGCCATGACTGAATTTTTCCAGTCCAAAGCATGGCTTGAAGCCGTTGAGATAATCAGAAGCGAGACCGCAATGGGCATATGGGAGACGCTGTATTCAACGGTGCTCTCGACGCTGTTTGCCTATGCGATAGGTCTGCCGCTCGGCGTCCTGCTCGTAACGGGCGAGGAGACGGGCATCCGCCCCCTGCCCCGGTGGCTGATGAGCGTTCTGAACTTCGCCATAAACATACTGCGCAGCGTCCCATTCCTGATACTTATGATAATCGTTCTGCCGCTGTCGAGATTCGTTGTCGGCACGTCGATAGGAACCCCGGCACTCATCGTTCCGCTGACGATAGCCGCGTTCCCGTTCATCGCACGCCTTGTCGAGAGCTCGCTGCGTGAGACGGACAAGGGCGTTATCGAGGCGGCTCAGTCCATGGGAGCGACGCCCTTCCAGATAGTTTACAAGGTGATGCTGCCGGAGGCGAAGCCCTCGCTGCTGTCCGGCGCCGCGATAGCCCTGACCACGATCATGGGATATGGCGCGATGGCCGGTATAATAGGCGGCGGCGGTCTTGGTAAGATCGCGATAAACTACGGCTATTACCGGTTCAAGCCCATCGTCATGTGGGCGGAGGTCGTTCTTCTGGTCGTGCTCGTCCAGATTTTCCAGACAGTCGGAACAAAGCTTGCCGTCAAAAGCGACAAACGTATAACTGCTGCTGCAAAAAGAAAGAAAAAAGCAGAGTGAGCCGGTTCAAAGGACCGCGGCTCATCTGCCAGGTACAGCCGGCGCCTTCGATAAGTCGAAGGCGCCGGTTTTTTACGTTATACGTTATATGAGGTTTACCGCGCGGTCGAACCGCCGTTTATGACCGCGTCGAGACCGCTTATGTAGCCCGCCTCGTCGCTTGCAAGGAACTTGACCAGCGCGGCGACCTCGTCAAGCTCGCCCATGCGGCCAAGAGGGATGGGGAAGCCGCGGCTCAGCATCGCGCTGAGATCTCCCCCGAACACATTCTCAAGCGTGTTCTGCATCATGCGGGAGTTGAGCGCGCCGGGGCATATCGTATTGACGCGGACGTTGTATTCGCCAGCCTCCATTGCGGCGATCGCGCCGATCTTCATGCAGGCGGCCTTGGAGACGGAATATGCCGAACCTCCAATCTGCGCGCGGATGCCGGCCTGTGACGAGGTGTTTATAACGCAGCCGCCGCGCTGACGGTACATTACGGGCAGGACGTATTTGAGCATTATCAGAACGCCGGTCACATTCAGTTTCATGCAGCTTTCAAACTGCGCTATGTCGATGTCCTCGATACGCGCTCCGGGACCCTGCTTTCCGGCGTTGTTGAAGAGAACATCGATTTTTCCGAAGCAGGCGACAATGGCGTCCACCGCGGCGGAAACGGAGCTTTCGTCGGTCACGTCGGTTTGTATGAGCAGGCTCCGTTCTGGATCCAGTCCCAATTCGGCGGCCTTTGCCTTCAGCGCGGCATCATTCACGTCCAGAAGGCAGACGGAAGCCCCGTCGTCATAGAATGATCTGGCAGTGACGGATCCGATGTCGCCGGCCGCTCCGGTTATGACGACGACCTTTCCGGTAAAATCGAAATTTATCATACTTATGCGCTCCTTTTCTTCTCCTGCTTCAATTATATCTGAAAAAAGGGGGAAAGCAACAGGCAAAAAAGAAAAGCTGGTGATTGAGTACAGAAAATTTCACGGAGGAGAGCGCAATATTGACAGATGTTTAGATTTTCCGAAAAAGCTATTGACAAAATAGGTTTTATGTTATATTACAATATCACCACAGAGAAACGAAGAAAGGAGATACTTGAAATGACCGGTTCGTTTGGGTTTGTCATTATGTCCATGGAAAACATGTGCAGCATGCGCATGTGCTTTGTCATGCCCATTTCCGGTAAGTACTCCGACCAAGGGAAGAAACCTGCCGTATAAAAAACGGCGTCACTTCTGTTTATGACCGGAGGCTTGCAGAAAGCTTTCCGGTTATTTTTTTAGAAAAAATTTTTATTGCAAGGAGACAAAAACAATGAAGAAACGTATTTCTGCTCTTGTCCTCGCACTGGTCCTTGTCCTCGCGCTCTGCGCCTGCGGAAGCAAAAAGGACAGCCTCGAGGGAACCACCATTCGCGTTGCCGCAAGTCCCGTGCCCCATGCCGAGATCCTGAAGGTCGCAAAGGATATACTCGCCGAGCAGGGAATCACCCTTGAGATCATTGAGTATACCGACTATGTCCAGCCCGCCATGGTGACCGAATCCGGAGAGGTCGATGCAAACTACTTTGCTCATCTGCCCTACATCGAGAACTTCAACGAAGAGAACGGGACCCACCTTGTTTCCGTTGCAGCCATCCACTACGAGCCCTTCGGCCTGTATCCGGGAAAGACCAAGACCATTGACGAGCTTGCAGACGGCGCACAGATCGCCGTTCCCAACGACGGTACCAACGAAGCCCGTGCTCTGCTCCTGCTCGAGGCTCAGGGCCTCATAACCCTCAAGGAAGGCGTTGGCCTTAACGCCACCAAGCTTGATGTTGTTGACAACCCGAAGAACCTCGACATCGTTGAGATGGAGGCTGCCCAGCTGCCGAGGACTCTTTCCGATGTTGACATGGCCGTCATCAACGGCAACTACGCCATGGAGGCGGGCCTGTCCGTTGCCAACGACGCTGTTGCTACCGAGGACGCTGCTTCCGAAGCGGCACAGACCTATGCCAACATAGTCGTCGTCAAGGAGGGCAACGAGGATAACGCCGCCATCAAGGCCCTTGTTGAGGCTCTTCAGAGCGACGCCGTCAAGACATACATCGAGGAGAACTACGACGGAGCCGTCGTTGCGATATTCTAAACACGATCAAAACGCAAAAAACGGACGATCTTATGATCGTCCGTTTTTTGCGTTGCAGAGGAGCACACTGTGCTTTTCCGGCACCGCCGACGGCCGGTGGTTGACATTGCATTTCCGTGATGATATTATCTGAAAGTAAATATATTTACTAAATCTATTCAATTAATGTGGAGGAAGGATAATGAACTATCGCGAAATATATGAGTCCAAGCTGACCGACGTACAGGGTGCGCTGAAGCTGATACGGTCCGGGGACGGCATCTGTCTCGGCAAAGACTGCAACGAGCCGCAGCTTTTCTGCCGCGAACTGCACACGATCGCCGACCGTGTAGAGGGCGTCACGGTCCTGAAGGGCCGCTCGTCGGATTACGGCTTTATGCAGAATGAGGGGATGAAGGGGCATATCCTGACCCAGAGCGCGTTCTATGCCCGCGGCTGGGAGCGCCCGCAGGAGCTTGGCAACGTGACCTTCGTCGCCTGCGACCTCTATGACCAGCCGTTCAACTACAATGCGGCGTATCCGCGCAATGTCTACTGCGTCGCCGCGACTCCGATGGATGAAAACGGCAATTTCCAGGTCAATCTCTCCCTGATGTGGGAAATGGACATCAACCCGCTGTCCTGCGACCGTATTATTATTGAGGAGAACAAGCAGCTGCTCCGCGTCAAGGGCGGACAGGAGATAAACATAAAGGATGTTGACGCGGTATATACCGCCGATTATCAGCCGCCCGAGATACAGGATCTGCAATGCTCCGAGATCGAGGACAGGATAGGCGAGTATGTCGCATCTCTCGTGCCGGACGGAGCGACCTTCCAGCTTGGCATCGGCACGCTGCCGAACGCCTGCGCCACTCATATGATGGACAAGAAGGAACTCGGCATCCACAGCGAGATGTTCACGAATCTCATGGCGGAGATGGTCGAGAGGGGAGTTGTTACCGGCCGCGCCAAGAACCTGAACAGATATGAGCATACCTTCTGCTTCGGCGGCGGGACCCAGAAGCTGTATCAGCATCTGCACGACAACCCCAACTGCGTGATACGCCCGGCGAGCTATGTTACCGATCCGCGCGTTATAATGCAGAACGACAATATGTATTCGATAAACGGCATTCTGGAGATCGACCTGACCGGTCAGGTCTGCTCCGAGTCCATCGGTACCCGGCAGTACTCCGGCCCGGGCGGTGGATTCGACTTTGCCTATGGCGCACAGCACTCAAAGGGCGGCCGCAGCATTCTCATCATGCAGTCCCGGACCAAGAAGGGCCAGGCAAAGATAAAGACCATGCTGACGCCCGGCGCACAGGTAACGATCCCGCGTCCGTATGCCGACACAGTCGTTACGGAGTATGGCGTTGCCTATCTCAAGGGGCGTTCCCTGCATGACCGCGTTATGAACCTGATAGCCATCGCTCACCCCGACGACCGTGAGCAGCTTCGCCGCGAGGCCGCCGCGCTGAACTATATTGTCTGAAGTTCTTGCTTATTTTCTGGATTTTGAATATAATTCAATTATTATAGTTCAGAAACAGGAGATTGGATGGAACAGACTAAAAAGCTTAAACGCAGTGAACAGGCCGCCGCGACAAAGGCGGCTCTGACGGAGTCCGCGCTGCGCCTCTTCGCAGAACGCGGCTATGACAATGTTTCGATAGCGGATATCTGCGGCAGTGTCGGTGTTACAGTGGGTGTGTTTTATCACTACTTTTCCACCAAAAGCGGCGTTTATAAGGAGCTTTCGCTGAGCATGGATGAGCGCATACGTGCGTTTGAACCAAAGAGCAGCGATGCTCTTGGAAAAATCGCGGAGATACTGCATTGCTATGCCGAGATCACGCGGGATATCGGCGTTGAAACGATGAGCGTTATCCTGACGCCTGCAAACAGGCTGGTATATACGAACAATCTTTCCGCGAAGCGTATACGCAGCATAATCGAGGAAGGACAGCGAACGGGCGAGATATCGACTGCCGCGACGCCGCTGAACCAGATGCGGCTGATATATTCGTCGGTTTGGGGCGTTGTTCTGTTCTGGTGCAGCGTGGGCGGAGAATTTGACCTCATTCAGGACATCGACAACGCGGTGCGGACGGCGCTGCGCGCGCTTGAGCCGCGGTAGAAAAAGGCGCGGGCTCGCCGCAGAAATGAAATAATACAGACAAAAAGGGCGCTGATACGAAAGTATCAGCGCCCTTTTTCTATTTTTTCTTCAATTTTAAGAGCTTTATCTTATCGTTGCGATCTCCGCCTCGGACAGAGCCTTTTCGCTCAGCTCCTGGCCGATGCCCGGCTTGTCGGGTATCGAAAATGCCCCGTTCACCGGCTGATAGTCATAGACGCACATCTCCGTAACGCAGGGCAGCGTGCTGCTCATGTGGTGCTCATGTATCGTGAAATTCGGTATCGCTGCCTCGACCTGGAGCGCGGCCGCAAGACTGATCGGGCTGCAGCAGACGTGCATCTGTGCACCGACGTCGAAGGTCTGAGCCATGTCGCAGATCTTTTTGACTTCCGAAATTCCGCCGCATATGCCGATGTCCGGCTGTATGAGAGCCAATGCGCCGTCCCGCATAAGCGGCAAAAAGCCCCAGCGCGTGTATGTGCGCTCGCCTGTCGCGAGCGGTATGCTGGTGCTTTCGGCGAGCTTTCTGAAAGCCTCCGGGCGCATCGGGCTTGCGGCTTCCTCAAGGAACATAATGTTATATGGCTCTGCCATCTTTGCAAACTGCAATGCGCTGACGGCGTCCGTACGGCAGTGGTTTTCG
>CAKSWM010000050.1 GCA_934511545.1 uncultured Oscillospiraceae bacterium
GTCTCACGCCGCCCGGTGCAGGTAATTCAGCGGTTAGGGCCGCTGTGCTCAGCCGATGAAGTTGGGGGTCTTGTATTCGATAGCGGGGTTGTCGTCGGTCCTGACCCATGTCTTGTCAAAACCGAAGATGCTCGTAACGGTGATGGTGTCGTAGAAGGTGTTGCCGAAGCCCGGCTCGTAGTCATAGCCCTCGATGCCGCAGGCGGACAGCAGAATGTCTGCGAGATGCTCGCCGGTGAGCAGGGGCGGAATGATGACGGGAGCGCCGGGGTTGAGAGTTTCGGAGAAGGCGGACAGAGCCTCGTAGGAAGCGCCGACCTGAGCTGCGGCCTCGTCACCGTAGGGGACGGCGGGGTCGCCGTAGGTAGAGTAGCCCTTGATCGCGGTGGAGGAGGCGTTCTCGAGCGCGCTGTTGTAAAGCTCGGTGAAGGTGGTGTCCTCGCCGTAGCAGGGTATCACGCAGTAGTCGGCAAGGTCGAGGTTATTCTGCTCGCAGTGGTCGCCGATGGCGTCGGCAATGCCCATGGCGAGCTGGGGCTCATAGGCGATGAAGATGTGGCAGTCGGGGTTGGCGGAAAGGACGTCCTGCGCGTTGTTGTAAGCGGCGGAGTAGCCGTCCTTATAGGAGGTGGTGGTGGAAACGCGGGTCAGCTTTTCGGACTTGTCTACGGTGCCGACTATCGCGTTGGAGCGGTATACGCCGTCGGAAATGTCGGTGTAGATGTCGCATGCGACCTCGTATTTTCCGTCGGCCCCGGTGGGAACATTGCCGCCCTCTTCAACGCGCTTTGTGACCCAGTCCTCCGCCGCCTGAACGGCGAACATACCGGTGATCTCATAAGCGGTGTATACGCAGCCGGCAATCTGATAGTCGGTGGGCTCGGCGCCGAGCATTGCAACCGCGATGCCCTTGCTCATGGCCTGTTCAACGACGTCCTTGAGCAGGTTTACGTCCATGGCGGCGATCATCAGGCAGCCGACATTGCCGGCGGCGATGGCGTCCTCAACGAAGGTGACCTGGTTTGCGGGGTTGCCCTCGGCGTCTTTCTTGACATAGGTGAAGCCCTCTGCCTGCATAACGGCGCCCATGGCGTCGTTTATCCAGATAAGGCCCTCGGCAGAAGTGGTTGGAAGAATGGACCAGACTTCCTTTTTTCCGTTCCATTTGAATTCGCCGTTAGCCGAACCTTCGGATTTGTCACCGCAGGCGGCGAACATTCCGAGACAGAGGAGCAGTGCGAGGATAAGCGCAAGGTATCTTTTCATTTTGGAACTCTTCCTTTCGTTAAATTTATTACAATTATATTAAGCGGCGGTATCCATGTCAACCCACAGAATAATTTACAAGTCAAATTGTGCACAATTCAGCACAATTATTGAACAGATGGAAGCCTCCGGTATCATCGTTGTACAGCGGCATAAGATGTGGTAAAATAAAAAGCGGACTTATTATATTAGGGGGCTGGCCCGGTGCTGAGAATACTGACACGATTATTTATCAAAAACAGCGGCAACACATCGGATCCCGCTGTCAGAAGCGCATGCGGCATGCTGTGCAGCATAGTCGGCATCGTGCTCAACATACTGCTGTTTGCCGGAAAATATATTGCCGGCGTCATAAGCGGCTCGATCGCCATAACGGCGGATGCATTCAACAACCTTTCGGACGCGGGATCGTCCGTCATAACGCTCCTCGGTTTTCGCTTTGCGGGGATGAAGCCGGACAGGGAGCACCCCTTCGGCCACGGCAGGATAGAATACATCGCCGGATTCATCGTCTCCGTTATGATACTCATGATGGGCTTTGAACTTGGAAAAAGCTCTGTTGTCAGGATAATTTCGCCGGAGCCGGTCGAGGACGGAATAGTTCCGATGATCATTCTGGCGGCGTCCATACTCGTCAAGCTGTATATGTATGTATACAATACGGCGATCTCGAAAAAGATATCCTCCGCCGCGATGAACGCAGCGGCAAAGGACAGCCTTTCCGACTGCGTTTCTACCGCTGTCGTCCTTGCAGCAACGTTGTTCGCGCGCTTCACCGGCGTGCAGATCGACGGCTGGTGCGGTCTGCTTGTCGCGCTGTTCATCCTCTGGGGAGGCTATACTTCCGCAAAGGATACATTGAGCCCGCTGCTTGGAAATCCTCCGAGTCCGGAATTGGTGGACAGGATCGAGCAGATCGTCCTCTCCGAAGGAACGGTGGTCGGCATCCACGACCTAGTCGTGCACGATTACGGCCCCGGCAGGGTAATGATCTCCCTTCACGGCGAGGTCCCCGCAGACGGCGACCTGCTTGCGATGCACGACGCGATCGATCTTATCGAGCGCCGGCTGCGCAGCGAGCTTGGCTGTGAGGCGGTGATCCATATGGATCCCATTTCCACCTCCGATGAGCATGTGACGGAGCTGAAGAAACGGGTCGCGCGGTCCGTTCGTGAGATCGACGACTCCATGACGATACACGATTTCCGCATTGTTGAGGGACCGACCCACACAAACGTCATCTTTGACGTTGTGGTCCCGCCGGAATGCAAGCTGACGGACACGGAGGTAATACGGGAGATGGAGAACATCGTCTCGAACTGCGGCGAAAATTTCTGCGCGGTGGTGAATGTTGACCACGCCTATATTTTATAGTATATACGACCGGGGTGAAGGCGATGCTTGAACTCATATTGGGAAGGGCCGGAGCGGGCAAAACGATGCGCGTCATGAGAGAGATCGGCGTATCGGCCGCGGAGCACAGGGGAAATAATATCCTAATAGTGCCCGAGCAGTACCGCCATGAGGCGGAGCGGGAGCTGTGCGAGGTCTGCGGAGACAGCCTGAGTCTATATGCGGAGGTGCTCAGCTTCACGCGGCTGGCCTCGCGCGCCGCGGACGAATACGGCGGAGACGGAAAGAACAGCCTCGACAGGGGCGGAAAGCTTCTGTGCATGGCCCTGGCGCTGGACGCCATCGGCGGGAGGCTGACGGCCTACGGCGCCGCGCGCCGCCGTCCGGAGCTGCAAAAGCGCCTTCTCGACGCGGCGGAGGAGCTGAAAAGCGCGTGCGTGACGCCGGAAATGCTGGAATCCGCGGCGGATGTAAGCTCAGGCCCGCTTGGCGATAAGCTCGGCGATCTTGCGCTGATCATGGCGGCCTATGACGCCGCGGCGGAAGCGAGCGGGGCGGACCCTATAGACGGGCTGGACAGGCTGGCGCTCACCGTGCGTGAGCACGGTCTCGGTGCAGGGAAGAGAATATATGTTGACGGCTTCACGGATTTCACCGGACAGGAGCTTGAGATACTGCGCGCATATCTGGACACCGGGGCGGAGATGACCGTCTGCCTGACCTGCGACGCGGATCTTGAAAGCGAGGTGTTTGAGCCGTCGATCAAAACCGTTTTTCTTTTCCGGCGGCTTGCGGAGGAGACGGGGCTTGAGCTGCGGGAGGTCTTTCTGTCCGCGGAGGAGGGCGGGAAGGACCCGGCCCTCAGCTTTCTGGAAAAGAACATGTTCGGCTTCGGCGGAAACGGCTTTCAGGGTGAAAACGGCTCCGTGAGAACATTCAGGGCCGACAGCGTTTTTGACGAGTGCGAGCTTGCGGCCTCACTCTGTGTGTGGCTTGCCCGCGAAAAGGGAGCACGCTGGCGCGATATAGCCGTCGCGGTGCGCGGATACGAGCAGTACCGGCCCATGCTGGAAAGCGCCTTTGAGCGCTACGGCGTGCCGCTGTATTCCACGCGGAAGGGAAATATACTGCAAAAGCCGATCATGGCGCTGGTCGTCTATGCGTTTGAAACGATACAGGGCGGCTGGTGCTATGACGATGTGTTCACTTATCTCAGGACCGGGCTCTGCGGCCTGACGGCGGAGGAGTGCGACACGCTCAGCGGCTATGTCTATCTCTGGAGCCTTCGCGGCGGCGCATGGACGAAAGCAGAGGGCTGGACGCTGCACCCCGGCGGCTACGGTGAAAAATACACGGAAGAGACCAGAGAACGCCTGAGAGAGATAAACGCTCTGCGCGAACGTGTTTCCGGGCCGCTTCTGAACCTTCAGGAACGCGGGAAGGCAGCGGTGACGGCAAGAGAACAGCTCGAGGCGGTCTGCGCCTTTTTCGAGGAGCTGGGGCTCGCCGGCCGGCTGGAGCAGCGCGCGCAGGAGCTGGCGGAGATGGGACGCAGCGCGCTCGCCGCGGAGTATTCTCAGCTCTGGGACATACTTGTCGGCGCGATGGAACAGTGCGCCGCGGTGCTCGGAGACGTGCGCATGACGCAGGAAGAGTTCTCTCGTCTGCTCTGCCTTGTGCTGGCTCAGTACGACGTTGGAACGATCCCCGTTTCGCTCGACAGCGTAACGGCCGGCGATATGGACAGGATGCGTCGCCGGCATATAAAGCACCTGATAGTGCTCGGCGCGTCGGACGGGAACCTTCCCGCACAGACGGAGAACGACGGAATGTTTTCAGAAGAGGAGTGCGAAAAACTCCGGAGCATGGGTATCGATCCGGGGACGCAGGGAACGGATATTTACCGGGAATTCATGCTGATATACAACTGCCTTACCCTGCCCTCCGACAGTCTTACGATGAGCTGTCCGGCGCATACGGCCGACGGAGCCGAGTCGGGGCCGAGCTTTGTGTTCAAGTCAGTCTTGAAAATGTTCGGGACAGAGCCCGCATATGTGGATACGGACAGGGCAAGAATGAACGCGCCCGTTCCCGCGCTTGAGCTTGCCGCGAGCGGCAGGGGAGACCGAAAGGCCGCTGCCGGACGCTGGTTCAGCGGCGATCCGGAGCGCCGGCAGCGCCTTGAAAGACTCAAAAGAGCCGCCGAACTGACGCGCGGTACGCTTACAGGCGAGTCTGTCCGCGCACTCTACGGGAAACGCATACATATGACAGCCTCGCGAACGGAGGTTTTTTCTTCCTGCAAGTTTGAGTTTTTCATGCAGTACGGCCTCCGCGCAAAGCCGCGCCAGCCGGCGGGGTTCGATCCGCCGCAGATGGGAACGTTTATGCACTTCGTTTTGCAGCGCGTCTGCATGGAGGTCAAGTCCATGGGCGGATTCCGCGCGGTCTCGCCGGAAAGCATCGGCGAGCTTGCGGAAAAGTATGTAAACGAATATGTTTCGGAAGAGCTGAACGATTTTGCAGGGCGATCGCCGCGGTTTATCTATCTTTTCAACCGCCTGCGGGAAACGGTGCGTGCCGTCGTGCTGGATATGGCGGAGGAGCTGCGGCGCTCGGATTTCGAGCCGCTGGACTTTGAGCTGCGCTTTTCGGACGGAGAGGACGGCGCGCTGCCGCCGATCGAGATCGGCGGCGGGAACGGAATGACGCTCGCCGGAGTTGCCGACCGTGTGGACGGTTGGCTGCACGATGGAAAGCTATATCTGCGCGTCGTGGACTACAAGACCGGCAAAAAGAGCTTTTCGCTGTCCGACGTCTGCCGGGGCATGGGACTTCAGATGCTGCTTTATCTTTTTGCCCTGGACAGAGAGGGCGGAGACTATTATGGGTATGAGGTAGTGCCGGCGGGCGTGCTGTATTCCCCGGCGCGTGACCTGAAGATATCAGCCGACTCGCGGCTGGATGATGAAGCGCTTGAAAAAAAGCGCCGCGCCGGTCTGCGTCGGAGCGGACTGATCCTCGACGAGGATGAGGTCATCGCGGCGATGGAGCGCTCCGACAGTCCCGAGTATATTCCGATCAGGTTCAACAAGGAGGGAAGGGCAGCCGGCGACGCGCTCGTGAGCGCCGAAAAGCTCGGAGCGCTTGCAAAGTTTGTGGAAAAGACTCTGCGCGGGCTGGCAAAGGAGCTGCGCTGCGGCAGCATAACAGCGGATCCGTATTTTCGCTCCGCACAGGATAACGCCTGTCTCTACTGCGATTATGCCGGGACCTGCGGCTTCGGAGAATACGGGGAAGAGCAGCAGCGGCTGATCGTCAAATATAAAAACGACGAGGCATGGGAGCATATCCTGAAGGAGGTACAGACGGATGGCTGAGATCAGACTGACGGAGAACCAGCGAAAGGCGGTTGAAACGCGCGGCTGTTCCGTGCTCGTCTCCGCCGCCGCCGGAAGCGGAAAGACAAAGGTCCTTGTCGAGCGCCTGATGTCATATATCACAGACCCGGAGGACCCGAAGAGCATAGATTCTTTTCTTGTGATAACCTATACCCGCGCGGCTGCGGCTCAGCTGCGCGAGCGCATTATCGAGAGCATCAACGAGCGCGCGGCTTCGGAGGCCCAGAACCGCCGTCTGCGGCGGCAGAGCGCGCTCTGTTATCAGGCGAAGATCGGAACGATACATTCCTTCTGCACCTCCGTCCTGCGCGAGAACTGCCATCTGGCGGGTATTGCGCCGGATTTCCGCGTGATCGAGGAGGAGCGGGCAAACCGGATGAAAGAGACCGTGCTCGACCGCCTGCTTGAGCAGCGGTATGAACACATCGACAGCGACGGCGGCTTCCGCCTGCTTGTCGATACCGTCGGCGCGGGGCGGGACGACAGGCGTCTTGCTTCGCTCGTTCTGGAGCTTCACGGGAAAATGCTCAGCAACGCCTGGCCGCAGGAGTGGGCAAGGCGGCAGGAGGATGCGCTGGACGCCCGGGGCGTGTCCGATGTCGGAGAGACGCCGTGGGGAAGGGAGCTGCTGCAAAACGCCTGCGAGAGCGTGGACCACTGGTGCGGACGCATCGAAAAATGCGTAGACCTTTTGCAGGGAAGCGACGAAAAGATAAGAAAGGCATATTTAGACAGCTTTTCGGAGAGTCTGGGCGGGCTTCAGCGGCTGAGAAGCGCGCTGGGGCGCGGCTGGGACTCGGCGCGCCTTGCGCTGCCCGTCGAGTTTCCGCGGCTCGGCTCGCTGCGCGGCAGTCCTGATCCCGCTCTGTCGGACGGCGTAAAGCTCGTGCGGGAGAAGTGCAAAAAGGCGATGGAGAAGCTTGCGGCAGAGCTTTCCGACCCTTCGGAGCAGCTTTTGTCCGAAATGCGGGAGACTGCGCCCGCGATGAAGGCGCTGCTGGAGCTTGCTTTGCGCTTTGACGAGCTGTATTCGCAGGAAAAGCGCAGACAGGGCTATGTTGATTTTTCCGATCTGGAGCATCTGGCGGTGAAGCTGCTCTATGACCCGGAAACGAACTCGCCGACGGCGCTCGCGCGCGAGAAGTCCGCGCGCTTCACGGAGATAATGGTCGATGAATATCAGGATGTGAACGAGGTGCAGGACCTCATTTTCCGCTGCGTTTCAAGGGATGAGAAGAACCTGTTCATGGTCGGCGACGTAAAGCAGTCGATCTATCGCTTCCGCCTTGCCGACCCGAAGATATTTCTGGAAAAGTACCGCAGCTTCGCACCGGAGGCGGAGGGCAACATGCCGAGGCGCATAGTTCTGCGCGAGAATTTCCGCTCACGGGGCTGTATAATAGATGGCGCAAACCATATTTTCAGGAACATAATGTCGCGCCGTCTCGGCGAGCTGGACTACGACGAGGACGCCGAACTCAGGCACGGCGCTGCATATTACGACCCGGCGCTTGATGTTCCGGTGAGCTTTGAGATCCTGTCCGCGCCCGAAAGCGGGGATGAGGACACGCCCGACAAGCTGACGCTTGAGGCCCGGCACGTCGCCGCGCGGATACGCGCGCTTGTCGAGTCCGGAGCGCCGGTGACCGACGGGGGAACGGTGAGAAGCGCGGGCTACGGCGATTTTGTCATACTTCTGCGCTCCCCCGGTTCCGCGGGAAAGGCTTACCGCCGGGCGCTGGCGGAGGCGGGAGTACCCGCCGCATCCGATCAGGGCGGGAGCTTTTTCGGTTCGCTGGAGATCTCGTTGACGCTTTCGCTGCTTGCGGTCATAGACGATCCGCATCAGGACGTCGCGCTTATAAATGTCCTGCGTTCGCCCATATTCGGCTTTTCCTCAAACGAGCTGGCGGCGATCAGAGCGGCGGACAAAAGCGGGGACTTTTTTTCCGCGCTCTGCGCCCGCGCACCGGAGGACGAAAAATGCGCCCGTTTTCTCGAAACGCTTTCGTCTCTGCGCATGATAGCGCCCGACCTGAGCGTGGACGAGCTTCTGCGCCATATTTACACCGAGCTTGACCTGACCGCGATATGCAGCGCGATGAGCGACGGCGCGGCGCGCCGCGGAAACCTGTTTCTGCTGATGGAATATGCCCGGCGATTTGAGGAAAACGGCTGGCGGGGCCTGTTCCGCTTTGTGGACTGGCTCGGGCGGCTGGCGGAAAAAGGGGAGGAGCCCGCGGCCGGCGGCGACGGCGGAGGCGCTGTGCGGATAATGAGCATACACAAGTCCAAGGGGCTGGAGTTTCCGTTCGTGTTCCTTGCGGACCTCTCCCACGGCTTCAACAAAAACGACCTGCGCGCGCCGGTGCTCATGCATCCCGTCCTCGGCCTCGGGCCGAAGCTGACGGACACGCGGCGCGGGATAGAGTATCCCACGCTTGCGCGCACAGCAATCACCGCGCGGCTCGAGCGGGAGCTTCTGAGCGAGCAGATGCGCGTTTTGTACGTCGCCATGACCCGCGCC
>CAKSWM010000051.1 GCA_934511545.1 uncultured Oscillospiraceae bacterium
GCCCAGATCCTTGAAAATGTAAACGCCGAAAGCGCCTGCATCGACATGGGTGTTGGAGTAGTATCCGCCGCCGCCGTCGCCATGAGTGTCCATAAGGAAGCCGTAGCCATTGCTGCGGACCTTGGAGTCGTAAAGGCGGATGGAGCTGTGGCGTTCGGGGAACGCGGCATAGCCGCGGCCGCGCGGGCCGACGAGAGAGACTTCGCAGTTGCGCGCCTCCATGATGCCGCGGTCGGCGCCGTCAATGCACAGCGCGCCCCATCCGTTGGAGGTTATCTTGCAGTCGTTGAAGTATACCTGGCCGACGCCGGCGATCTGGGTAGCACGGTTGGTGCCGGTAAGTCCCAGTGCCCAGACAGGGTGGAAGAATTCGGACTCGCCGCTGATGGCGGAAAGCTCGCAGTTGTTGTAATGGATGACGGAGGTACCGGCAGAGTGAGTCGTCGTGCGGGTAAGTCCGTGGGTGATGAGCTTGGAATTGTTGACGGTCAGTCTGGAGCTGTCAAGGACCATTATCGGGGAACCGAGGCCGGAGAAGTCGTTTCCGCCCTCGCCCTCAAGCTCGATGTAGGCGTTATCGATCGTGTATTCGCTGTCGCCCTTGAGGATGATGCCGTTGAGGTAATCCTCGGTGGAGACGATGGTGATGTTGCGTGCGTGCTTGTCGTCGTATTCGCCGCTGATGAGCTCGCGGTCGGACCGGGCTTCGATGATCTTTCCGTCCTCGATCGACAGAGCCGCGCGGAAATTCATTCCGTTCGGATTGCCGAAAATGCCCTCGGTCTTGATGTTGGTAAAATCAACGACCTTGACAACAACATTGTTTCCGTATGTACCGGCCTGAAGCTTTTTGCCGACTCCGTCAACGGAGAGGAGCAGGGTCTTTCCCTTGGGCGCCGTAAGGACCGCGCCCTCGCTGATCGTAAGCAGGTCGCACTCGATAGACTCGGTTATCAGGTGCTCGCCGGCCTCGAATATTTTGGTGTTCATATTTTTCCTCCTGGTTCATTTTTTACAGATATAACATCATTGACCTGTTAATTTTATTATAATTTGTAAAATCAGTCAATGCGTATATGGCATAAGCTTTGCCGCAAAACGCATAAAGCTCCCTGGAGGAATTATCGCTGGCCCGCCGCCCGCCTTCGTCTTTCATACGCCTGCGGCGAGGGGCTGTCCTTCCCTGTGATAAGTCTTTACGACTCTTGCCAGCTCTTCTCTGATATACGGTGAATTCTCCGCACTGAGCTGTTTGAGTCTGTCCAGAGAATAGACAAGCTCATTGTCGGAAACGCCGCTCGGGTGTCCGACGAAAATGAGATTATTCGCGGTTTTGGTCAGTCCCTCCTCGTTCATCAAAAGCTCCTCATAGAGCTTTTCTCCCGGGCGCAGGCCCGTATATTCGATCTTTATGTCCACATCCGGCTCAAAACCGGAGAGCCTTATCATATTGCGCGCAAGGTCGTCAATTTTAACGGGGTCTCCCATATCCAGAACAAATATCTCGCCGCCGTGCGCATACACTCCGGCCTGCATGACGAGGGACACCGCCTCCGGCACCGTCATGAAATAACGTATTATGTCCTTGTGGGTGACCGTGACGGGTCCGCCTTTTTCGATCTGAGTCCGGAACAGCGGGATGACGCTTCCGTTGCTGCCGAGAACATTCCCGAACCTGACAGCCACGAACCGTGTATGCTCGCTTCTGCCGCTGAACATCTGGATTATCATTTCGCACACGCGCTTTGTTGCGCCCATTACGTTCGTCGGATTCACTGCCTTGTCCGTGGAGATGAGCACAAATGTCTCCGTTCTGTACTTATCCGCCGCGGCTGCGACGTTATACGTGCCGAAGATATTATTCTTGACCGCCTCGTTCGGGCTGTCCTCCATGAGGGGAACGTGCTTGTGCGCCGCCGCATGGTATACGATATCCGGGCGGAAGCGCCCGAACAGGTCTTCCACTCTTGCCTCGTCGCGCACGGAACCGATCATCACCTCCAGCGCCAGCCCCGGATAGCGCGCCCTGAGCTCCTGCTGTATCTGATATGCGTTGTTTTCATATATATCGAAAATGATAAGTCTGCGCGGCGCGCAGGCGGCCACCTGCCGGCAAAGCTCGCTGCCTATGCTCCCGCCGCCTCCCGTTACGAGCACGGTCCTTCCGCGTATGTTTTCGCCGATGCCCTCCATATCGACGTTGACGCTGTCGCGGCCGAGAAGGTCCTCTATGCTGACGTTTCTTATTTTCTGCACCGTCACGGTCCCGTTTGCAAGTTCCGCAAGCCCCGGCAGTGTTCTTGTAACGCAGCCGGTCTTCTGGCATATCTCCAGTATTCTGCGGCGCTCGCCGTTTGAGCACGAGGGGATCGCGAGTATGATCTCCTTTATGCTATATTTCCTGACGGCTTCGATTATCTTGTCCCTTCCGCCGACGATATGTATGCCCATCAGCCGGAGTCCCTGCTTCGCCGGGTCATCGTCTATGATGCACACCACCCGGTTGTGCGACATGCTGCTGTTCTCCAGCTCCTGGATAGTTATCATCCCGGCCTGTCCCGCGCCGATCAGCATCGTGTTCACACGCTTTCCGTACAGCGTGCCGTGCCGGACGGTCATTCTGAGTATGCGGTATGAAAACCGCTCGATCGTCAGCAGCAGCACAAGGAAGATGATGTTAAGTATCGGGAAACTGCGCGGAACGCTCAGGCCGAGCATCGTCAGGAAAAAGTATTGCAGCACGCCGCTTATCACGGAGGCAAGAACGATATGCAGAAGCTCCTTCATTCCGACATAAGCCCAAAGGCTGTTATACAGGCCGAACAGAGCGAGGATCGCCACGGTCATCACCGTGTGGAGCGGCGCAAAGGCCGCAACATGGTCCAGAAAACCGCTCTCCTTCGCCGTTTGATACACCATCTCAAACCTGACAAACAGCGCAAGAAACGACGCCAGGTTTATGAGAAATACATCAATTATCAAAAGGAAAAGTATCTTTATATATTTTTGTCGGTTTGCTCCCCTGAAAAACTCCATCTCTGTATGCCTTCTCTTTCGTGCGGCAGCTCATGCCATAATCGGCCGTCAGCCTGTTTCCGCGAAAAAATCTGTTTTTCATTATATCATAGGGCCACGAAAAATCCTATGGTTTCCTATAAAAATCTTTGTTTGGAAAATTATATGTTTTTTCAATTTTACTATTGATTTTTGTCCCGTTCGAACCTATAATAGATGCATCTGAAATGAAATGGAGGGCTATATATGAAGAGGCTTCTTGCCATACTGCTTCTCGCCGTTATGGTCTGCTGTCTGCTCTCCGCCGTCGCTTTTGCTGATGGCGCCGTTACCAGCCCCGAACATGGCAACACCGATGAAGATGTCCAGCCTACCTCTCCTCAGACGGGATATGCTTTCGGAATCTCCTTTATCATCGTTGCCGCTGTCCTGTTTGCGGGGATTGCGTTCGTCTCCATCAAAAAGGTCGTCGGCTGAGAACGCCTGTAATAACAAACGATTACGCCCCGTAAATGCAATGCCGTTTATGGGGCGTTTTTCGCTTTTCGGAGGAAACCTTTTATGCGACGTTCCGTCAAAATACTGCTGTGCATCATTTCCGGTGTCTCAATAATCATCTGCACTCTCTGCTGCCTGTACATCTATCAGTACTTCCGCGGCGGCATGCTCAACGACAAAATAAGCCGGCTGGCCTTTTCCGTGGCAGACGAACCCGCGGCAGAAACTCCGCCGCAGCAGACCGAAAACACGCCTGCGCCATCCGCAGCTGAGGACCCTGACGAGCCGGAAGCACCAACGATGGACATAGATATCGACTTTGCCGCGCTCAAAGACATAAACGACGAGATATACGCCTGGATCGAGATCCCCGGCACAAATATCAGCTATGCCGTCGTGCAGAACGAGGACGACCTTTATTACAACACCCACAGCATAGACAAGGCCTACTATACCGGCGGCAGCATCTTTTCACAGAGCTGTAACTCAAAGGACTTCACCGACCCTGTAACGGTGCTTTACGGCCACAATCTCAGGTCCCAGACCATGTTCAGCCTTCTGAACAACTTTGCAGACGTCAATTTTTTTGAAAGCAACCGCTATATTTTCATATACTCTCCGGAAAAGGTCTTTCAGTACGAGATATTCGCCGCCTGTCCCCATTCGAGCGAGCATCTGCTGCTCTGCCACGACTTTTCAGACGCGGAGGAGTTTGACGCCTATTTTACGGAGCTTCAGGGAAATGCCGTGAACGCCAACTTTGCGGATGAGCTTTTCCCGGCCGCCGGAGACAGGGTCATCGCGCTTTCGACCTGTTACAGTCAGAACCGCTGGCAGCGCTTTATCGTCTATGGAGTTCTGACCGGGGAATACACCGTTGCCAAATGACGAGGTAAACGCCATGAAGCCAAAACATCTTAAAGAGAAAAGAAAGAAAAATGTCTTTCTTTTCATTTTTCTTATCATAATTGGAGTGACCCTTCTGCTCTGCGGCACGGTTTTCGCGCTGTGGATGCACGGCCGGAGCGAGTTGACGGCAGCTGTGGCAACGCCCGTTCTGCCGGCTCCGGCTGAAGAAGCCGCCGGCACGCCGGCTCCGGAGGACGAGTCCGCGCACGAGCTGCTCGACAGCCACACGATAAGGCATAACGGAAAGTACTACCGCTATAACGACAGCATTATAAACCTTCTGCTGATCGGAGTGGACTCTCCCGGCACGCCGGTCAAAAGCGAGACCTGCGGCGGCGACTATCAGGCGGACGTGATCGTCATCGCGGCGCTCGACACGGCCGGCAGCAAGGTAACGCTCATCGCCGTATCGCGCGACACGATGTGCAACATTGAGGTGCTCGACTCCGACGGCACGAGCCTTGGTTTTTCAACAAGCCAGCTTGCGCTGTCATATTCCAACGGCGACGGAAGCAAGCTCAGCTGCGAGCTTTGCCGCGACGCGGTATCTGATCTGTTTTTCGGACTCCAGTTCCACGGCTACGCCGCGTTCTATCTCGACGGTATCGCAGACCTGAACGACGCATTGGGCGGTGTCACCGTCACTGTTCTGGACGATTATCCCTTCACGAAAACAAGCTCATGCTGGAATATGTACCCCGGCGCCGAAGTCACTCTTACCGGAACACAGGCGCAGTCATATATCCGGAGCAGGCTTGACACCGTGGACGGCAACGCCCTCAGGATGCAGCGCCAGAAGCAGTATATGCTCTCCATGATAAGCACGGCAAAGCAGCTCGTAAAGCAGGATCCCACCTCCGTTTTCTCACTGTACGGCGCAGTCAGCGACTACATCGTGACCGACCTTAATATCGGAAGCCTTGCCTATCTTGCGACCAGCGCGGCCGCCATGGACTTTTCCGGCGAAATACTTTCCGTTGAAGGCACCTCGATCCTCGGCAGCGGAAACCACATGGAGCTTACGGCGGACCCCGATGCTCTGAGCGAGCTTATACTCGACGTTTTTTATACGGAGGTGACTCCGTGACGGACAGGCTGTCCCCGGCAGAGGCGCTCCCGCGCATCCGCTCAATAATAGATTCCGGCGGCTCATGCAGGCTCGTCGTGACCGGCTCCAGCATGGAACCGTTTCTGCATAACGAACGGGACGCCGTTATTCTTTCTCCCGCCGTGCGGCCGCCCAGACGCGGCGATATCATCTTCTATGAACGCCCCGGCGGCCAATGCGTTCTGCACCGTGTGACCGGGACCGGACCGGACGGTTCGCTTCTCCTCTGCGGGGACGCCCAGACGGGTCTTGAACCGGTCTCCGCTTCTCAGGTCGTGGCCGCCGTCTCCCGGATCGAACGCGGCGGAAAACAGTTTTCAGCCGGCGCTCCGCTCTGGCGCCTGCTTTCGCTTTTCTGGATCATGCTGCGTCCCGTAAGGGCGAGACTTTCAGTACGCAGATAAAAACTCCTGTCATCTCAATATGGCAGGAGTTTTCTTCTTGTCGTAAAGCAGATCATAACTGATCCGAACAGTTCCCTGCAAAGCGTATCTGCCCTGCGCGATTCACGTTCCGAATATCGCGGTTTCCACCAGCATCCCGGCATTGCGCGAGTATATCCCGTCAAAGTCGCCGATGGGCAGAGGATTGACGCCCGAGCCGCACTCTATCGTATATCCCGGACGGTCATATTGCTGTATGAACCAGTCCTTATATCCCGCAAAGCCGGAGGCATACGGCGTTTCCTCCACCAGATAGCCGCTAAGCTCTCCAAGCCGGTTCGCCAGCTCCCGGCTGCCCTCCGGTTCCATGTCGAGATACTTCCAATAGATAACGTTCCCCTGCGTATGATATGACAGTGTTGCGGCGGGATCGAACACGCGCGTAAAGTCATACATCGCGCGCGACTCAGCTGCGGAGAGCGGTGCCGGGCCGACATAGTCCCTCGGCGCAGGCTTCGTGTAGCCTTGTTCGAACTTGATCTTCCGCGCTGCTTCCCAGTTCGCGGGATATTGCAGGTTGAGGTCAACGCCCCTGATATTTGCCTTCCAGCCCTCCGGGAACGGAATGGACGGAAATGCACCGGCGATGTGCCCGGCCCCTTCATAATAAGCACCGGATGTCAGCTCACCCGTCACAAGATCCATTGCATCCGGATTGACCGCGGGCGCAATGCAAATCGTGCTGCGCGCAAATATGCTTCGCGCGCTGACGCCCTCAATACGCGCTCCGGTCATATAGGCTTTCGCCAGCTGCTCCATGAATTTCAGCAGCACCGGCGTTGTTATCCATTCGTTTGCATGGTGTTCCGCGTTATACAGCACCCGCCGCGGTCCTGCCCCGGCCTTTATGTAATACAGCGGTTTTCCCATAACGCTTTTTCCAAATTCGCCAACATCCAAAAAAGGATATCTTGCCGCGATACCGCGAACGCAGTATGACACAAGTGTCGAAGAGTAATCGATATTGGTCGGCACCACATCAAACGGCAGGGGAACGATCACGCCCGACCCTATCCGAAGATTCAGCGGGTCAAGTCCCGGATTTGCCGTTTCAACGGCCCGCAAGGAGCTTCCGTGGGTCATTGCGATTTTATAAAGGCTGTCTCCCTGTTTTACGGTATGCGACAAAAATCCCGTGTAATAGGGCATAAGCGCCGTGTTCGTCCTTCCGCCCGCAACACCGTCGGGCACAAGCCCCCTGTCTCTTTGAAATTCAGTCAGCGCCCGCTTCGTTTCCGGTCCGAATATCCCGTCGAGCGCCAGCGGGCCAAAGCCCGCCCTTGTCAGCGCCAGCTGAAGCAGCTGTACAGACGGGCCGCGCGAGCCCGTTTTTAAATATGCCATATCTCCCCATATTCCTTTCATTCAACGTTAATACATATTATGCGCAAACTTTGAAAATGTAATTACATAATGAAAAAATGGAAGCGCAAACGCTGAAAAACGCCCGTATCGCCCGGTTCTTTGGTCTTTCTGTTTTTGCCGCCTAATTTTAGCTCATTTATTTTTCCGAAAGCCGAACATACTGAATTTGCTGAGAGGCGGCGGAAGTTCAGCTCCCGTCGGCCCGATGCGAAAAAAACAGATAATCTGGTTTCTGGCGGAGGAAAAGCAAAATGCAAATAAAAAAAAGAACAACCGGCAGAGCGGCAAAACGCTTTGCTGCCCTGCTGGTCGCGGCGGTGCTGACCTGTTCCATCAGCGCGAGTGCGGCGGCGCTTGATCTGGTCCCGGTCGGAAGGACCGTCGGCATATCGATGTCTGCCGGCGGGCTGCTCGTTTCCGGTCTGGCGGACGTTGAAACGGAAAACGGCGATATTTGCCCGGCAAGGGCGGCGGGCGTTTTTCCGGGTGATCTCATAACGGAGGTTGACGGCAAAGGTGTCTCGACCGCGGAGGAATTCATCTCGGCGATATCCTGCGGCGGCGACAAAGTCTCTCTTACGGTCATACGGGGAGATAAGGAGATACTGCTTACCGTCAAGCCCGTGGATTGCGGCGAAGGCGTGCGCAAGCTTGGCCTGTGGCTGCGCGATGGGATATCCGGTATAGGCACCATCACCTTCTACGACCCGGCCAGCGGCCTTTACGGCGCTCTCGGCCACTCGGTAAGCGATATGGACAGCGGCGTTATCATGCCGGTGGGCAGCGGCAGCATAATGCAGTCGCAGATCATCAACATCCGACGCGGAGAATGCGGCGCTCCCGGCGAGCTTTGCGGCTGTTATGATAACGGCGCGGTAGTCGGCGACATTGAGAAAAACACTTTTTCCGGTATTTTCGGCCGCATAGCGGACGGAGCTTACTGCGGAGGCGATGCTATTCCCGTTGCGGACAAGGATGAAATATACACGGGCGAGGCCTCCATTATCGCAAACGTATCCGGTGAAACCGTAGAATCTTATGATATTCAGATAACGCGCGTCTATTCAGGCGACCGCTCCGGACGGACGATGATGATCCAGATAACCGACCCCGAGCTTCTTGAACTGACCGGCGGCATCGTGCAGGGAATGAGCGGCAGTCCGATCATTCAGAACGGAAAGCTCGTCGGCGCCGTGACCCATGTTC